>DEPW01000047.1:638-8544 GCA_002358965.1 Bacteroidales bacterium UBA3382 | reverse complement strand
GGAGGATTGCTAATGTGCTGGCCGTATTTCATGCGGGACGAAGCATAGGAAAGGGTGACGCATTTTTCGGCCCGAGTCAACGCCACATAGCAAAGCCTCCTCTCCTCTTCGATCTCGCGCTCGGAAGCGAAACCTCCGCATGAGGAGGGAAAGAGATTCTCCTCAAGACCCGCTATGTAGACATAAGGGAACTCGAGACCTTTTGCGGAATGGACGGTCATCAGGGTCACGCTGTCCTTGGAAGCCTCGTCATCATCGCCGGTATCGGCATTGCTGATAAGCGACACATTTTCAAGATAGTCGGAAAGGATTACCGCAGGAGGGACTTCGGGAACCTGGCCGTCATGCTCTATCTGGTAAAGTTCGCTGCGCGTATTTGACTCTTCTTCAACGAAGGAATCCACTCCGTTGAGAAGTTCGTCGATGTTTTCGAGGCGCGCCTGGCCTTCCATGCTCTTGTCTTCCTTGTACATCGAATATATTCCGCAGGCAAGCACGAGAGAGCGGGCCAAAGATGCCGCATCGGCAGTCGGAGCGGAAGCGATGAAGGCGGATGTGAGATTGACGAAATCCTCTATCCTCCTGATTGCGGCCGGTTTCAGCCCGTAGGACGCCAGATTGCCGGATATGATGGTATTCCACAGGCTTGTCCCTGCCGTGGAAGCGGCGGCGGAAAGCATCGACATCGAAGCAGGGCCTATCCCCCTTGCCGGCACATTGATTATGCGCTTCAACGACTCGTCATCGGAAGGATTCACCACGAGTTTGAAATATGCAAGCACATTCTTCACCTCCTCACGGTCGTAAAACGAATGGCCGGAATATATCCTGTAAGGGACATTCCTCCTCCTCAACGCCTCTTCGATGGTACGGGACTGGGCGTTGGTACGGTAAAGCACGGCAAAATCCTTGTACGAAGCATCGTCGGCAGCCTTGCGCGCGACAATCGACGAGACGATGAGCATCGCCTCTTCCTGATCCGTAAACGCCTTGATGACCTTGATCTTCTCGCCTTGCTCCCCTGACGAGAAACATTTTTTCTCGATACGCTCTTTGTTTTTCTCGATCAGGGAATTGGCGGCGTTGACTATGTTCTGCGTCGAACGGTAATTCCGCTCGAGGCGGAATACGCTGCATTCGGGATAATCGTTTTTGAAATTAAGGATATTTTCCACCCTCGCCCCGCGGAACGCGTAAATCGACTGGGAATCGTCTCCGACGACACAGATATTGCGATGCTCTCTGGAAAGTTTATTAATAATAAGGTATTGCGCGTAATTCGTATCCTGGTACTCGTCCACGAGTATGTACCGGAAACGGTCGCTCAATGCCTCGAGAGCCTCGGGGAAATCCCTCAGGAGGATGTTCATGTTCAGGAGTATGTCATCGAAATCCATGACGCCCGATGCCTTGCAACGCTTGGCGTACAGCGAATAGATGTCGCAGATCCTGCCCTTCCGCGCGGCGAAATCGCTCTGGACTATCTGGGGATTGTTGGCGTAGGCCGCCGGAGTGATGAGATTGTTCTTGGCCATGGATATGCGCGAATGCACTTCGGCCGGCTTGTAGACCTTGTCGTCCAGACCGAGCTCCTTCACGCAAGCCTTGATGGCGCTGCGCGAGTCGTTCGTGTCGTAAATGGTGAAAGCCTGCGGATAGCCTATCTGTTCGTAATATTCACGGAGGAACTTGATGAAAACACTATGGAAGGTACCCATGTATATCCGTCTTGCCTGACGGCCTATCATGGCCCGTATCCTCTCCATCATCTCGCCTGCCGCCTTTTTAGTAAAAGTCAGCGCGAGTATGGACTCGGGAGCGATACCCGATTCGACCATGTAGGCTATCCTGTTAGTCAACACCCTCGTCTTGCCCGAACCGGCTCCCGCTATGATCATTACCGGCCCGTCGATGCACTCGACAGCCTTTTTCTGCTGCTCGTTCAGCCCCTCGAAAATCTTGCTTCCGCCATTATCCATAACAGGCGCAAAAATAAGCAATAAATTGGAGAAATTAAGAGAGCGAATTGAATAATTATTCGTAGATTTGCGCCACATTTTAGAATCATTAACAACATTAGAGACAATGTCAGACAATATCAATTTGAAAAGAGGCCTGAACATCCCCATCAAGGGAGTTGCGGCCCAACAGCTCAAGAAGGTGATTGTCCCGGATGTCGTCGCCCTGAAACCGACGGATTTCAGAGGCCTTGTGCCGAAGTTGCTTGTCCATGAAGGAGACAGGGTGCTGGCCGGCTCTCCCGTAATGGCTGACAAAGCCGATCTGTCGATACTGTTCACTTCGCCGGTGAGCGGCACGGTGAAGGAAATCGTCAGAGGCGAGAAGAGGAAGCTTCTCGAAGTGCGCATCGAAGCTGACAAGACTGTCGAATATGTCGATTTCGGAATCAAAGATCCCGTAAAAATGTCGGCAGGCGAAATCAGGGAAGCGCTGCTTGCAAGCGGACTGTGGCCCGGCCTCGTACAAAGGCCGTACGGCATCATTGCCAAGCCGCAGGCCACTCCGAAGGCAATCTTCGTTTCATCGTTCAGCACAGCCCCTCTCGCCAACGAAATCTCATTTTCGCTCAAAGGCGAGAGCGACAACCTGCAGGCAGGCATCGACGCACTGTCGAAACTCACCGACGGAGGCGTCCATGTTTCATTCGACAGCAAGGAAAAGGGGGACAATCCTTTCCGCAACCTCAGGAACATCACCGCACATTATTTTTCCGGACCTCATCCGGCAGGAAATGTCGGAATCCAGATCCATCACATCTCCCCTGTCGCAAAAGGCGAAACGGTATGGACCGTGGCTCCGCACATCCTCGCAGCAATGGGACGGCTGTTCAGGACAGGAAAGCTCGACCTGCGCCGCAAAGTGGCTGTTACCGGGCCTAAGGCCACAGAGCCTTCGTATGTCGAAAGCGTAGCCGGATTCTGCATGAAAGCGATAGCCGACATGTGCGAAGGCGGCGATGTGCGTTACATCAGCGGAGACGCGCTTACGGGGACGAATGTCGGCAAAGAAGGATTCCTCGGATTTTTCGACGACCAGGTCACCGTCCTCGCCGAAGGCCACTATCACGAAATGTTCGGATGGGGAAAGCCTTTCCGCACAAAGAAATTCTCGTTCTCGCACACATATTTTTCCTGGCTCACGCCTAACAGGAAATATACGATGGACACCAACCTCAACGGAGGCGTCAGGGCTTTCGTAATGTCTGATATTTACAGCAAAGTGCTGCCTATGCAACTCTATCCGGTCTATCTCGTCAAGGCCTGCATGGCCCAGGACATCGACAAGATGGAACGCTTCGGAATCTACGAGGTGCTGCCGGAAGACTTCGCCCTTTGCGAATACATCTGCCCGTCCAAGATAGAAATCCAGTCCATCCTTGAAGACGGAATATCCTTAATGATGAAAGAAATGGCTTAAAAAGTGGAAAATATGAGAAAATTCATCGATAAAATCAAACCGACCTTCGAGAAAGGCGGAAAATTAGGATTCCTTCATTCTACTTTCGAAGCTTTCGAGTCCTTCCTCTATGTGCCGGATACGGTGACAAGGAGAGGTTCGCACATAAGGGACTGCGTCGATCTGAAACGAATCATGATCATCGTCGTAGTCGCCCTCATACCGTCCATGCTGTTCGGAATATGGAATACGGGATACCAGCACAGCGCCGCATTCGGCCTGGACTGGGGATTCTGGCAGATGGTATGGTACGGAATCGTGAAGATCATACCTCTGTATTTGGTTTCATACATAGTAGGTCTGGCTATCGAATTCATTTCTGCCCAGATCAAAGGCCATGAAGTGAACGAAGGCTATCTCGTATCGGGCATGCTCATCCCGCTGATCGTCCCTATCGATGTTCCTCTGTGGATGCTTGCAGTCGCCGTGGCTTTCGCCGTCATCATCGGCAAGGAAGTATTCGGAGGCACAGGCATGAACATATGGAACCCGGCACTGCTCTGCCGCGCATTCCTGTTCTTCTCCTACCCGAGCAAGATGTCAGGAGATGCCGTATGGACAGGCGGCGTTTCAAGGTACATGGCCGAGGGTACGGCATACGCGACCAACGGCGGAGCCCTTGTGGACGGATTTTCAGGCGCCACTCCTTTGGTCCACGCCGCCGAAGGCCTTGACGCCCTCAATGCAGCAGGAAACACCTTCTGGAACATGTTCGCCGGCATCATACCGGGAGCAGTTGGCGAAACTTCGGTAATAGCGATCCTCATCGGAGCGGTGATACTCATCTGGACCGGCGTGGCAAGCTGGAAGATCATGCTTTCGTCAGTAATCGGAGCTTTGTGCATCGGACTGCTCGGCAACGCGTTCGGTTCCACTCCGGAAATGACCATCCCGGCTTACTATCAGCTGGTAATGGGAGGCTTCATGTTCGGTACGGTATTCATGGCCACCGACCCTGTCACCTCCGCACAGACCGAAACCGGCAAATGGATTTACGGTTTCCTCGTCGGTGCGCTGACTATCACCGTAAGGCTCTTCAACCCTGGATATGTGGAAGGAATGATGCTTGCGATACTCCTTATGAACACCTTCGCACCGCTTATAGACCACTATGTGATCTCGGCATCCATCAGCAGAAGGACCAAGAAAATCTCCAAGAAAATGAAAATCGCTTAATATATTTAAGGTATGAATACAAACGGTAACACATATACGGTAATCTATTCGGCGGTACTCGTTATCTTGGTAGCCGCAATCCTTGCCTATGTGTCCCTGACGCTCCAACCGCGTCAGAACGACAACATCCGTGTCGAGACCATGAGCAAGATACTGACCGCAGCCGGACTTTACGATGCTCAAGCAGCAGAAGCGGCAGCAGACATAAACAAGTTCACAATCGGACTTTACAACGACAACCTCCAAGCAGCCATCTATGTAAACGGCAACGGCGAAAAAGCCGGCGACATGAAGGAAGTCGCAGGTACATCCGAGCTCAAGGCGCAGTATGATGCAATGAGGAAAATAGGTGACAGCATGGACGAAAGCCTTCTGGAAGGCCTCAAACTCCCTGTCTATATATTCAATGTAAACGGACAGACCATCCGCGTTGTCCCTTGCTACGGAGCCGGACTCTGGGGCCCTATCTGGGGATATCTCGCATTCACCGAAGACATGAACACCGTTGACGGCGCGGTCTTCGACCACAAGGGCGAAACCCCCGGCCTCGGTGCGGAAATAGCCCTGCCTAAATTCTACGAACCTTTCAAAGGCAAACAGATTCTCGATGAAAACGGGAACTTCGTATCCATATCGGTCGTCAAAGGCGGTTCGAATGGGGACATCCACGGCGTCGACGCCATCAGCGGCGGCACCATCACTTCCAAAGCTTTGGAAAACACGATGCGCATGTGGCTTTCATATTACATGCCTTATTTTACCAATGTAACCAATGAGGAGGAATGACAATGAGCAATATTGACTGGAAAGAAGTATTATTGAAACCGATATTCAAGGGCAATCCTGTAACCGTCCTCGTACTCGGTATCTGTTCCTCGCTTGCAGTAACGGTACAGCTGAAAGGCGCGCTCGTCATGGCACTGTCCGTAACCATAGTGACAGGACTTTCAAGTTTCGTGGTATCATTGCTTAGGAACAGCATTCCTAACCGTATCCGCATCATCGTGCAACTCGTGGTCGTATCTCTGATGGTAATCCTCGTGGACCAGTTCCTGAAGGCTTATTCGTACAGTGTCAGCAAGACCCTGTCCGTATATGTAGGACTCATCATCACCAACTGCATCGTCATGGGACGCATAGAGGCATACGCCCTCGGCAACAAACCGCTTCCTTCACTGCTGGACGGACTTGCCAACGGAGTGGGCTACGGCATCATACTCGTCATCGTAGCGTTTTTCCGCGAACTTCTCGGTTCGGGAACGCTGTTCGGAATGAGGATTATTCCGGAATCGTTCTATGCGGCAGGCTATATGAACAACGGACTCGTCATCCTGCCTCCGATGGCTCTCATATTGCTCGGCCTCATAATATGGGTACAGAGGAGCATTCAGAAAGATTTACAGGAAAAATAACAACAATAAACTCGAATCGAAATGGATTACATTAGCTTATTCGTAAAATCGATTTTCATCGACAACATGGTATTCGCCTACTTCCTGGGCATGTGCTCGTATCTGGCGGTATCCAAAAGCGTGAAGACGGCCACCGGTTTGGGAATTGCTGTTATCTTCGTGCTGCTCATAACATTGCCTATCAACTACCTGCTGAACGAATTCGTCCTCAAACCGGGCGCCCTCGCTTGGGCCGGGCTCGAGAATGTGGATCTCAGCTTCCTCAGCTTCATAGTTTACATCGCCGTCATAGCCGCAATCACACAGATTGTCGAGATGGTCGTGGAGAAATTCGCTCCTGCGCTCTACTCGCAGTTGGGAATCTTCCTTCCCCTGATTGCCGTGAACTGCGCTATCCTCGGAGGTTCGCTTTTCATGGCCGAAAGGGATTTCGTGAACTTCGGGGAAGCCCTGGTATATGCCCTCGGCTCAGGCATCGGCTGGTTCCTTGCAATAGTCACTTTCGCCGCAATCAGGGAGAAGATGGCTTATTCACAGGTGCCGAAAGCCTTGAAAGGACTCGGTATAGCATTCATCACCGTGGGCCTTATGGCGATTTCGTTCATGACTTTCATGGGTATTCAACTTTAAAATCGGAGGCGAGAAAGTATGTTTACAACACTCATATCAGCAGTAATTGCGATAACGATCGTAACGCTCGTGTTGGTAGCGCTGCTTTTGTTCATTAAGGTCAAACTCACCCCTTCAGGCAAGGTCAAGATTGACATCAACAACGGCAAGAAGGAAATCGAAGTCACCCCGGGCTCGTCCCTGCTCGCCACTTTGGCAGACCAGAAGATATTCCTTTCATCCGCCTGCGGCGGTAAGGGAAGCTGCGGACAGTGCAAATGCCGCGTTCTTGAAGGAGGCGGTTCGATACTTCCTACGGAAACCGGATTCTTCAACAGGAAACAGATAGCGGACCATTGGAGGCTCGGCTGCCAGGTCAAAGTAAAGGAAGACCTCAAAATCGTCATTTCCGAATCCGCCCTCAGCGTGAAGAAGTGGGAATGCGAAGTGGTTTCGAACCGCAATGTGGCTACATTCATCAAGGAGTTTGTGGTCAAACTTCCTGAAGGCGAACATCTCCACTTCAAATCCGGCGGATATATCCAGGTCGATGTACCGGCAATCACGGTCGATTACAAGGACATCGATGTGGATCCTGAATACCGCGAGGATTGGGAAAAGATGGGCGTATTCGACCTGAAGATGGTCAATCCGACCCCTACCCTCAGGGCGTACAGTATGGCCTGCTATCCTGCCGAAGGCGATATCATCAAGCTCAATGTCCGCATAGCCACGCCTCCTATCGACAGGGCTACGAAGAAATTCCTCCCCGTCAACCCAGGCGTATGCTCTTCATACATCTATTCGCTGAAACCTGGAGACAAAGTGACGATTTCAGGCCCTTACGGAGAGTTTTTCCTCCCGGAAAACCTTCCTGCGGACCAGGAACTCATCTTCGTCGGCGGCGGTGCCGGAATGGCTCCTATGCGCAGCCACATCATGCACCTGTTCAAGACGGAAAAGACTTCGAGGAAAGTCAACTTCTTCTATGGCGCGCGTAGCCTGAAAGAGGCATTCTACCTTGAAGACTATCATGAAATAGAGAAGGAATTCCCTAACTTCAAGTTCCATCTGGCCCTCGACAGACCGGATCCGGAAGCCGATGCGGCAGGCATCGCATATACTCCTGGATTCGTCCACAATGTGATGTACGAGACTTACCTGAAGAACCACGAAGCGCCTGAGGATGCCTTGTACCTCATGTGCGGTCCTCCTATGATGACCAAATCCGT
>DEPW01000047.1:0-608 GCA_002358965.1 Bacteroidales bacterium UBA3382 | reverse complement strand
AAGGAAAGCATACTCTTCGACGATTTCGGAGGTTGATCTTCGGAAACAGCATACGAAAGTGGAGCCGTTCCAAAAGTCGTTTTGGGGCGGCTTCTTCTTTAACCCGCAGGGAAGGTTGTCACAATCGCAGTCGATGCGGAGAGCAATCTCGCAGACATGTACACATCGCTGATAACACTGACCGAAGACGGAAAATCGACCGACTACCAGCTGTTCGACGAATACTACAATGCAATCATGAATGCCTCGTCGGCATCGGCAAGATCCGCGGAAGACGGGATGTTCATGTCCCCTACCGAATTCGGCTTCTACCAGGGCAAAGACCGCGAGGTCCTGTCGTACACCGGCCCGACTTTGAGACACAGCAATAAATAACACAAATGTTGTAGCTGTCAATAAATAAATTACGTTTCAACCGAGGGGTGTGCCCGGCAATCTGCCGCAGACACGCCCCTCTTTCTTTGGACGGCGAAACGGATTTTAAACGGCTTCTTATGAAAAACAGCAAGTGCAACTGATAAAATTGGCGTTTTTCGTTAAAGTTGCTTATATTTGCCGCACTTTTACTAAATTTTAGTTTAAAACATTAATTTTCATAAACATGAACA
>DEPW01000009.1:14344-19332 GCA_002358965.1 Bacteroidales bacterium UBA3382 | reverse complement strand
TCCACCAGAAGATGTTCGAAAGCAGGCTGTATTTCGTAGACAACCTCATAGACATGGGGGCGCAGATAATACTTTGCGATCCCCACAGGGCCGTAATAATCGGGCACGACCACCGCATCAGGCTGAGGGCGCGGAAGATGTCATCCCCTGACATCCGTGCCGGCATCGCCTTGCTGATTGCCGCCATGAGCGCGGAAGGCACAAGCACCATAGGCAATATCGAACAGATCGACAGGGGCTACCAGGACATAGACCGCAGGCTTAACGCCTTAGGAGCGAACATCCTCCGTGTAGGATAGCAGATATCCCGCATACTCTTCCTCGTTTGCGGATGTCGCCTCTTCCTTGTCGAACATGTGCGCAAGGGCATAATCCCGTGCGGAAGATGCGGCTATCAGTTTGTTCATCTGCGCGACGGCCTTGTTCCTTGCGGAGATGATCTCTTCCGGCGAAAGATTGAGATAGAACATCCTCCGCTTGAACCAGGCGTTTTTGTAAGCATGGTAGTTGGCATAGAGCCGCGACAAAGCCTTGTCCATGCCCTCCATGTCGGAAATCTCACCGCAGACCGTCTTGTCTATGATGTCATCGACCGCATCCGCCGGCGCCGGAAGCCCCGACATGTCAAGCCATTTGTCATAGTCCCACGACTCACCGCTGATTGATTCGCGCGAAGATGAATCATGTTCGCGCGAATAGATGAAAGCATCACCGAGGGCGATGGCTATCGCCATTTCGTAATATCTGATACCGCTCACGACCGCATCGTAAGTCATGTGCAGGCCGTCTATGACGAAATCCCCCCTGTCCAGTATGTCGATCCTGATACCGTCTATCTGGGGGACATCGGCAAGAGCACGCTCGAGCGCGGCCTTGGCATTGATCATGCTGTCGCAAATAGCCGGCAAATACAGATCGTATATCACTTTGTCGTATCCTTCGCGTCCCGGCCGTCGGTCCCTCTTGGGCCACTTCGAGACATCCCTGAAAAGGCCGACACCCGAAAGGACGGCTCCCGGCATACAGTAAGTCTGGCCTTTCTTGTCTATAAGGTATGAAAACGGAAAGCGCGAAGAGTCCTTGTGACGGTGGTGCCTGCCGATTATCAGGGAATATTCCCCGACATGGGCAGGAAGCATCAGATACGAGTCCGAACCCATCTTGCAGCCCCTTTCGAGTATTCCGTAATGACGCGGCCCGAGCTGATAGAGGTGGTTGCTGTGGTTCGCGCCGCTTCCGGCATTGAAAAACGAATACATTCCTCCGATCAGGAGTATGGATTTGTGGTGGGCGACGGTATGCGGGCCGGCAAAGGCCGCACAGATTTCGCCGTTTTCGAAATGGCAGTTGCTGAAAATGAGGGAATCTTTCGCACAATAATGCGAATCGATTATCGCAGCCTCTCCGACGAAGGTGTCCATGACTTTGGAGCCTCCTTTCACGCGGCTGAACTTCGAAAGTATGAAATTTTCCATTATCACCCCGTAACCTATGGTACAGCCGTCCTCTACCGTACCGTTACGGAGCTTGGCAGCGCCGTTGATGAACACATCGTCGCCGATATTCACGCTGTCGACAGTCATCGCGGAAGTCACCACCGAGCGGTTACCTATCCGGCCCTTGTCGGCTCTTGCATTTTCCGTAACGCCGCAGACCATCGCATCAATCGCAGCCTGGAATTCCGGTTTCCTTTCGAATACGGCCAGCCATGCGTATGAGGAAGACATGCCGGGAAATATTTTCAATGATTTCCCTCCCGTCTCATCCAGAACCGAAACGGATGTGCCGCAACCGAATACGCTCGAAGCCCTTGTATAGACCGTACCGCAGTCGAATATACGCGCCCCGTCGCCGATATCGTAATTTGCGACATATCCGCTTACATTGTATATAAGCACATCGTCCCCGATATCGGTATCGCACACGATGGCATCGTATATCCCCGAATGCATGGCAAAGCCTCCGGGCATCCGGTGTACGGCATTGAACGCGCCTATGCGCACCGTGCCTGAAAATCGGCAGTTGCGGACATGGACAGGATCGAATCCTTCTTTTACACGGATCCCGTCCCAATCGGAGCAGGAGTTGCCTCCCCGCACCAAGGCGTCCCTTTCGGACTCAAGAAGTTTTCTGTAAGACATTTTTTATAAATAAAGGGTTCAGATTTCATTTTTTATGTTTTTTTCATGAAAAACATTTATATTTGTTAATTCACAAATATATGACATAAAATTAATAAAACGCATACCATGTTCGAAAAAGAAGTTTACAAAGCGCGCCGCGAAGCATTGAAAAAAGCCATGAGCGGCGGCATCGCCGTTTTCCCGGGCAACTCGGAAGCCCCTGAAAACTATCTGTCCAACCAATACCGTTTCCGCCAGGACAGCTCGTTCCTGTATTTTTTCGGGATTGACGAGCCTGATTTTGCAGCCGTAATCGACTTCGATTCGGGAGAGGAGATCATTTTCGGAAACGATGTAAGCATAGACGACATCATCTGGATGGGGCCACAGCCGTCGGTGGCTTCAAAAGCCGAGAGGACAGGCGTCAAAGACAGCCGTCCGTTCTCCGAACTGTTCAAAGTCGTTGGAGAAGCCGTGGCAAAAGGGAGGAAAGTGCATTTCCTTCCGCCTTACAGATACTACAACATGCTGCTTGTCGCCGAACTCATCGGCGTGCCGTGCTCGAAGAACGGAAACGAGACGAGAAAGATGCTCGCCGCCCTGTCTTCCGAAGAGCTCGTCAGGGCCGTGATAGCGTTGAGGCTCATCAAGGAGCCATGTGAGATAGCCGAAATAGACAAAGCCTGCGACATAGGGTACGAGATGCATTATGCGGCAATGAAGGCGGCAAGGCTCGGGATGAAAGAGCAGCAGCTCGTAGGCCTCATGGAAGGCATCACCGTGTCCAAAGGCTGGGGGCCTTCGTTCGCCATCATCCTGTCGCAGAACGGAGAGACCCTGCACAACCACACCCACCACCAGTATCTTACCGAAGGCCGTCTGTTTGTAATAGATGCCGGCGCCGAAAGCAACACCCACTATGCCTCGGACTTTACCAGGACCCTGCCGGCTTCGGGAAAGTTCACGACCAAGCAGAAGGAAATCTATAGCATAGTTTCCGGCGCCAACAATCTCGCCGCCGAGATGGCACGGCCGGGAATCACCTACCGGGAAGTGCATCTTGCGACAGCGCGCCTGATGCTTGAAGGGCTTTCATCCCTCGGCATCGTCAAAGGCGACCTCGACGAGATGGTAGACAAGGGAGTCATGGGGCTGTTCCAGCCACACGGATTGGGACACAACATGGGACTCGACGTACACGACATGGAAGACCTCGGCGAAGACCTTGTCGGTTACGATGACGACCAGAAGCGTTCCTCACAGCTCGGCCTGGGTTCGCTCAGAATGGCCAGAAGGCTCAGACCGGGCCATGTGATAACCGACGAACCGGGCATATACTTCATCCCCGCCCTCATAGAGAACTGGAAAGCCGCCGGGACCAATGCCGGATTCATCGATTTCGACCTTCTGAAAAAGGAATACTACGATTTCGGCGGCATCCGTATCGAAGACGACCTGCTCATAACCGATGACGGCTGCAGGATACTCGGAAGCAAACGGCTTCCTCACACTGTCGACGAGGTCGAAAGTGAAATGTCAAGATAGCCGACGATGCTCGCCGTAGACATAATCGCGGTAATACTCGGGGTGGCGGGAATTGCAGGATGCATACTTCCCGCCCTTCCGGGACCGCCGCTCAGCTGGGCAGGCCTGCTGCTGCTCTATTTCTGGGGAGGCACCGACGGGAAGGGAGACGAAATGAGCCTCACCCTGCTGATGGTGATGCTGGCTCTCACCATCGTCGTCACCGTACTCGACTATATAGTGCCGGCCAAACTGACAAAAGCCACAGGGGGCAGCGACCACGCCGCAAGGGGAGCCATGGCGGGATTGCTCATAGGCATCATCTTCACCCCTATAGGGATGATGCTCGGGACATTCCTCGGCGCGCTGATTGCCGAGGCCCACTATACGGACAAGCCGCTTTCCAAATGCCTTTCAGCGGCGTTCGGGACATTCCTGGGAACAATACTGGGGATAGGTCTGAAACTGGCGGTATCCATCGTAATGATGGTGTACATCGTGATATACCTTTGACTGCCTCAGTGATTGTATTTCGACAGGAAGGCCTGGAGCGAAACCGAACGGTCGTTGATGCCGAGCTTGCTCCGAAGCCTTCCGCGCGCTATGTCTATGCTGTGCGGGGTCTGCTTGGTGATTTCGGCTATCTGTTTGGTCGTAAGGTTCATGTTGAGCAGCACGCACAGGCGGCGTTCGTTAACGGACAGATTCGGAAAATCCTTCAACAGCCTCTGGAAGAAGCCGCTGTTGAATTCCGGCACGAAATAATCTATCTCCTTCCAGTTGTCAGGATTGCCGGCAGCCGATTTAAGGTCGCTGCAGATGCGCGATATCTCCTTTTTCAGAGCTTCGTCTTCGTACTCTCCCCCCATGCGGGTAAGCTTGGAAATCACATTCTGCACCAGCTCGTCCATCTGATCCTGCTGCAATTCCTTGAGCCTGAGTATGTCATTGCGGTTGTTCAACGAAGCTTCCTGCGCCTGGACGCGCAAAAGCCGTTTGTAAAAATACACCAGGGTTATGATGACGATGACCAAAGCCGAAAACACGATCGCCATTATCACCAGCTTCTGCTGGTTCTTGCGCTCCATCATCGCCTCCAGCTCCTGCGAGAGCAGCAAATCGTTTTCATACTTGAAAAGCGAGATATACATGCCCCTGACACCTGACGACGAATCTATCCTGTCGCTCTCAAGGAGGGCCGAATAGGCCTTGGACACATCCCCCAGGTCATTGTACACCATCGACAGTGAACGGTAACAGTCGATCAGATTCAGGTCGAACTCCCCTCCTTCCTCGGACTCCGAGAAAATGGCCGCCGATTTTTCCAATTCGGCGGCAGCC
>DEPW01000009.1:7975-14339 GCA_002358965.1 Bacteroidales bacterium UBA3382 | reverse complement strand
CCGCCACATTGTCTCCGAGCAGATAATGGCAGACGCCCAGCACATAATAGTAATTGCCCCACAGATAGATATCGTCCGCGGACGCAACTATGTCCTCGGAAGCGAGGAGCTCGTGATAGAGGGAACGGGTGAAACTGTCGTCTATCGAAAAGACCTCCAGTGAAATAGGTATCAGGTTGAGCAGCACATTGGCGTAGACTTCATCGTCGTCCAGGCTCGATACCAGATTGAAACAGTCGACTATGTATTTTCGCGTAAGTGCGGAATCGGCAAAGGCGTTGGCAAGGACGGCTCTGTTGTTGCAGACTTTGACCATCATCAATGTATCGCCAAGGGCGACGGCCCCTTGCTCGTAAAGGTCGAGATATTCGGACGAGGTGTCGAGTTCCTCGCAAATGAAATATATCTGTGCGAGACTGTTGTAGCATTTCAGGACATTAAGCGTATCGCCCAGCCGTTTGTATATGTCCAAAGCGTCTACCGTATGGCTCAAAGTAAGGTGGTACTGGCCTTTCATGCAATACATGTCTCCGAGACGGTACCGGGCATCGGCAAGGCTCTTGTCCTGACCGGCAATCCCATAGATGGACGAAGCCCGCGACAGATAATCTATCGCTTTCGAATAGATATACTTTTCGGCATAATATTCCGAAAGGCTATCGGCCAGCGATGCCACATTGACATTCACGCAGGCAGTGTCTATCTTGTCAAGGAACAGTTCCGCATATTCCGCAGCCGCATCCCTGTCCCCAGCCTCGAGGCTGCCCAGATATGAAGCGTACAGGGACATGTCCGCCCCCGGCACATCGGAGAGTTCCGCCCGGTATCCTCCGGAGGAAGCATCATGACGGCCGCCACAAGACGCACAGCAGGCCAGCACGAGCGACAATATGATCAATCTTTTCATAACAGCTCCTTTATTATATATTCGGATATAAAGAATTTTTCTTCCGGAATCCGGTATCTGCCTGTGGGAAGTTTCGCCAACAGCCCCCGGCCGACCAGCGGAACGGCCTTGCTTTCAGGCAGCACGGCTCCCGCAGAACACCTCAGGCCGAGCATGATCCGCTCATGCTCCTGCTCCTCGGGAGTGAGCACCTCGCAACCGCCCTGATATTTTCCCGAAAGGTATTTTCCCAAATCGGCTTCGTTCCATGACCTCGTCTTCCTTCCTTCGGCATCTATCGTCATGGAATGCGCCGAAGGGCCGAAGCCGAGATACTGTTTCCCTGTCCAATACGAACTGTTGTGCCTCGAGTGCCGTCCGGGTCTGGCGAAATTAGACACTTCGTATTGGACATATCCGGCCTCGGAAAGCATATGCTGCAACATGGAATACTGGCCTGCCACCGCATCCTCGTCGGGCTCGGAATATTTTCCAGACTCCCATAACGCATAAAGCGCACTCCCCGGCTCGAGCGACATGCAATAGGCCGAAACATGTTCCGGGGCGCCGCCGGGAAGGGACAAGGCCGTCTGCACAGTACTGCGCCACTTGTCACGGCCAAGGCCTTCGAAACCGAAAATCAAATCAAGGCTTATGTTGTCGAAACCGGCTTCACGCAACATCCAGTAGGCCTCCGCCGCGACCTTCGAATCATGCCTGCGGTTCATCCATGCAAGTATCCCGTCGTCGAACGACTGCACGCCCATGCTTATCCTGTCTATGCCCAACCGCCTTAAAGACGCGAGTCCCGGCATCCCGTACCGGCGGATATCGTCCGGATTCACTTCGAGCGTAAACTCTTCAAGGCAGGAAAGGTCATAGCGGGACCGGATTGCCCCGACGATCCTCTCCAACGCCGCGACCGGCAACAGGGACGGAGTACCGCCTCCGAAATAGAGAGTCCGGACAGGCTCGGACAATGTGCCGGACCGGAGAGACAACTCACACGAAAGGCTTTTCAAAAAAGATTCGGAACCCCCGTCGAAAGAGAGTTCCGAATAAAAATCGCAATAGATGCAGAAACTCCTGCAAAATGGTATATGTACATATATCCCGGCCATGTCGGATTACTTCAAAAGCATGTCGGCCGTGCCGAGCAGAGCTTCATCAGTATAGACTTCGACAGTATAAACGCCTTTGACATATTCGGTCTCACCGCTGAAATATATTACTATATCCAGCTCGTTTCCGTTGTAATCGACTTCGCGCGAGGACGAATAGTACAGCGATGCGCCTTCGAACTCGAACTGCTGGTCAGGCTTTTCGACAAGGAGGATTCCCGAAGGATCCTTTACACGGACATACACCCTCCTCCAGCCTTTTTCAGCTATCTCGTTCTCAACAAGGCTCAATGATGTACGGAGCTTCTCTACCCTGCTGTGACGGTTGGTGACATTGCCCGACCTGTTCAGAGCCTCCAAAGTGATTCCGCGGCCCTTGACAACCTGACCCTGCTCTACCTTGGAAGACAGGTCCTCGGTGACCTTGACGGCCTCTTCGTACTTGCGCTGGCTCTCCGCTGCCTCCTCACGGGCCTTGGCGGCATCCGCACGCAGCTCGGTATTGAGGGTATTGAGCGAATCTATCTGATAGATGTAATGTTTCATGATCGAGCGCAGTGTCCCGAGTTCCTTTTCGTATTGCCTGATCTTGGCACGGTTGGTGGCATCGGTCTGCTGGATGCGTTCAATCAGCTGCTCGACCTTTTCGCGTTCGGCGTCCAGCTGTACATTAAGGGTATCGTAGTCCGATGTCAGGTTGGCGTAATCTTCCTGAAGCTGGAACATCTCCGCGGTCAGCTGCTCTTTCTCTATCCTCAGATCCTTCACAAGCCCGTTGCGCTCCACCCATACATAAGCGAGGATGCCGGCGAGAACCACTGCAAGGATCGCAAGCGGCCAGATGACCTTCTTGAGATTGGCCGTCCGGCGGTCATCTTCATAGCTGTCGCGTGCGTCAAAATCATCGCTCCCGAAAGAGTCGCGTTTCAAATCATCATTTTCAAAATTGTCGTTTCCCATAACCTTCATTTTATGTTATCACGACAAAAATAGAAAAAAATTATAACTTTGCACACAGTAATACGATGTTTTAAAATATTAATCGCATGAGATACTTCGTCCGCGCACTGAAATACTTCATTTACATAACCATCCTCGGCGCATTGATCGTGATACTTTTCGCATTGCTGCAAGGCATGTCGCTCGATATGGACGCCCTGTTCAGGAACGGAAGTTCCGACATATACAAGATACTCGGCATATTCGCCGTGGTTTCGGCCATATATCCGGCCCTCGGCTATCAGAAGCGCTCCGTCAGCTTCAGCAAAAGCTGGACCGAGCTCAAGCCTGAAATCATCGCAACGATGCAGGACAACAGGTTCAATCTTTCACAGGAGTCGGACGGCCGTCTGGTCTTCACGGCTTCCGGAGGCATATCCCGTTTCCTCAGGATGTACGAGGACAGGATAACCATAGATGTCGTCTCGGACGCCAACGGCGGGACGATGCTCCTGGAAGGACACCGCCGCAATCTGCTCAGGATAGTCTACGACATCGAAGCGCTGCTTAAAAAGAAGGCTGAAGAATAGAAAGAAGGGGCCAAAAGGGCAATTTCTGCGTTACGCCTGATTCGGCGTAAGCGAAACCGTCAAAACTCTACGATCTTCGCGGCTACCGCACCGTGCGTTTCAAGCTTGGATCTTTCCACGCAGTTCCAGAATTGCGTGAACTCCTCGAGCATTACAAGCGCCGTGTCGGGATCGCCGTCGGCATTTTCGTTCGAAGTCCATGCCGTAGCAGGGAATGCGCTGCCTCCTGCGGAAGTACGGGCCGCCTCAAGATCTATCCGATGCGTCACATAAATGCTGCGGATCTCTTCGGCCGAAGGCAGATACCAGCCCTCGCCGAGGCCGCGGCACCATTGAGCCGCAGGAAAAGAGGCGCCGCTCTGATTGCCGAGAATGATATCGGTATTGGCGCTTCCATCGGCATGTCCGTCGGTTTCAGGCACCCCGGCCTGCACGGACCGGCTCGCCCACGCGAGCCCTTCGCCGTTAGACATGGAAAGCAGCTTCAAAGACGAGCGGTCCTCGCTTATCCACCATACGACACCGCGGACTCCTTCACGGTCATAGACATTGTAAAGCGAATACGGATTGCCACCCGGAGCGGAAGCCACATTCACAGGGAATTCGAGCACGAAATCCCCGGCGGAAATATTGAGGACGGTGCTGCCTTCGTTCCACGGAGTGATATCGCAATAATACCTTCCGTACTCGTCCTGGTACTGCTCGATTGTGGCTATGCCGGTATCCTCTATCGAATAAGATATCGCCTGGTCGGTAGCATCGCCCGGCATGGCAAAAGCTTTAATCGTGGCATAATTGCCGTTTTCGCTCAGATTCAACTCCTCGATTACCATTCCGCCGCTGTTCGTCACTATGATTTCGGTAACAGGAATCTCGCCCACGGTGATTGTGCATTCCGCGACAGCCTCTCTGTATGTGGCCGTAAGGACGGCCGTTCCCGGAGCAAGGGCGGAGAAGTAAGCCGAATTGGGCTCGTCCGGATAAACCGTAAGCTCGACCACATCGTCGGAATCGACGGACCACTCGACTGTCCCGTCGGCATATTCTTCAGGGGTTATCACGGCCTCCACCCAGCCCATATTGCCGACACCCATGGAATAAGTGTCCTGCGAAAGGATGATCGATATGCCGTCGACCGTAACGCTCACCGAATCGGAAATGCCGCCTGCCGCGGCCTTGATAAAGCAAGTCCCGGCCGACAGGGCCTCGACATTGCCCTCGCCGTCCACCGAAGCGACTTCCGCATCGCTCGAAGACCACTCAAGGACATAGTCGGCATCCAGAGGAAGCACCAGGGCGGTCAAAGTCTCGGTATCGCCCACGAAAAGCTCCAGAGACTCCTCGTCGATCTCCACGCTCTCGACAGGTATCACACGCTCCGCAACGGTCACCTGGCAGGTCTTTTCGATTTCACCGGCGGAAAATGTCAGGGTAGCAGAACCGGCCCCCACCGCTTCCACCCGGAAAGAAGTCGCGGAAATACGCGCTGCGCGCACTACATCCTCATTTCCGGAGACAGGGGTTATCACAGGCGTCTCGGCTTCCTGTGGGATTACTCCCATATAGAGGGTATCGACATCCCCCACGGTCATCTCCAACGAGGTCCTGTCCAGGGTAATATCCTGCAAAGCAGGCACTTGAGGCTCTGTGTCGCACATGGTCAGCAAAGAGAGTGACAGGACAGGCAGAAAAAACAGTAATGATCTTCTCATATTTTCCTAAATAATAAAATCACAAATATTGTCCGAAATACTGCACCGGAGACTCGCCTCCTTTCGGCAGAGTGAAGCAGACACGGAACACCTCGCCGTATTCGCCTTCGGCATTCACCGCGACTGCAAGTATCGTAAGCTCGGTATCGAAATCCACATAGAGCACGGCTTTCGGAGAAGATATCCCTCTATATATCAGGTTGTTGATAACGAGTTCGTCGGAATTTTCCCCGGGATCTGTCAGATCCCCGTCGAATACCTGATAATAATATTCCGCGACATCGCCCGACAGCTGGGCGGCAACGGGAAGGAGAGCGCTTCCTGCGGCATCCGCATAGGCCGGATAATACTGGCATACCTCGTCCCCGTCGAAATATTCGTCGAATCCGACAGTTATCGCCGCATCGGACACGACTGCGGCCGGCGTATGGAAGATTTCGCCCCTTACGGCAGGTCCGTCATAATCGCCTTCAAGGTCGAATACGAAAGCATAAGGGACATAGTCCGTATCAGGGTACAGGTCCTCGCATCTTGTCTTCGAATGTCCCGTACCTGCAAAATAATCCATAATCGCACTGCGGATATCGGGGGAAACTCCCATTGCGACATAAACGGAGGCCAAAGACTCGAGATAGCCCTTGAGTTCCTCGTCCGACAGCCCGGCTTTGTCCGCACTGTAATAAAACATCACATCGTCCCTCGACGGGATGGCCTCGACCACGGCGCTTCTTGCTTCAAGTTCGCTGATGACGAACTCTATGGAAAACGGTTCGGGGTCGGGTTCCGGGTCGGGGTCCGGTTCGGGATCGGGTTCCGGGTCGGGCTCATGAGCAATCCCTTCCTGCACCACGCGGTAATCCGTCGAAGGACTGTCGGCACAACGAAGGCCTATCACCGCCTCCCTGGGTTGTTCGGAATCGTTGGCGGCCACCGTGAAAGTGACGGCGCCCTGCTGCGAATAGTCCCAATCGGAAATCCATTCCTGCTCGCACTCGGCGAACACGGCGGAATAATCGTCCGAACCTCTCAACTCATATCGTAACGACAGGACCGTCTCCTGCGGTCCGCAGACAAGGACGGTATCCCCTTTCGCTGCCACATAAGGGGCATCCTCCT
>DEPW01000009.1:1593-7943 GCA_002358965.1 Bacteroidales bacterium UBA3382 | reverse complement strand
AGCCATGACAAGCAGAGGAACGAGTACCAGGAATATCTTACGGTACATCATAAACTTAATTCGGATTAGAATGCAAGTACGAAACGGAGCCTGATGTCGATGTAAGTGGCCTCCTTGGTATTGGAATATATCCAACCGTTATAGTTGTACATGGTATAGATATTCATGTAATCCATTTCCGTACTCGACCAATAGTAGTCCCAGATGTCCAGAGCGGTGGCGCCCTCTATCGCAGCGATCTTTTCATTCACGAGATCCCTCCTTGCATACAGCTCTTCGGAGATATAGTATATGTTGCCGTCGTATTCGCCGGAAATCATCAGCGAAACCTCTTTCGCCGAAGGGAGATACCAGTCGCTCGAAGCATCCGGAGCAGGGACGGTTTCGCGGTAAGCCACCGCATTGGCAACGGCCTCTACAGGCCAGCCGGCATTTGCCGGGTCCGCATTGAAGGCTTCGATGGCCTTGGTATTGTTGTAACCCATGATCTTGT
This sequence comes from Bacteroidales bacterium UBA3382, assembly GCA_002358965.1. Taxonomy (GTDB): domain Bacteria; phylum Bacteroidota; class Bacteroidia; order Bacteroidales; family UBA932; genus Merdivivens. Next base: position 7,450 of record DEPW01000009.1, on the reverse strand, counting down.
TGAGGTAATCAGGTTCGGAGCCGTCGTAAGCGGACTGGATAGGGAGATAATCAGTATTGGCTTCAACCCACTCGTTGACAGTAGCGCCGTATGAAGTGAACTTGGACTGCCAGGTCGTCCTCTCTATTTCACCGCCGATTGCGACGGCAAGGCCGTGAGTACAGTTAGGATGATCCTGCGCCAATGCAGGGTCGTTTGCCGTAGGGTCGCCTACCCAGAAGACGACGGCTATCGGGGTCTTGGAAGGATCGAGGTTGGATGAAATGGTTCCGTCCGAATAATAGTAATCGCCTACCTGAGGTTCGCCGATTTCAGGATAGAGGACGGTTACAGGACATGTAGCCTGGATATTTCCGGATTTTGCATAGATTTCGGCATTCCCGGCGCTTACCGCCGTCACCGTACCGTCTACGACGGTAGCTATGCTTTCATCCGAGGAAGACCATGTGACTGTCTTGTCGGTAGCGTTTTCCGGAAGGACAGTGGCCGTCAACGAAGCGGTCTGCCCGACAGTGATTTCAAGACTTGCAGGTTCAATCTGTATTTCCTCCACAGGGACAGGAACGACAGTGACAAGGCATTCGTCGGTCTTGTCGCCGGCTGTCACTGTAACCGTGGCGTTCCCTATTGCGACAGCTGTTACGGTACCGTCGGCCACGGTGGCTATGGCCTCATCGGAAGACTCCCATGAAAGCACATACTGCGCATTGTCAGGAGCGACTACTGCCGAAAGGACGGCTGTTTCACCGACATGTATTTCGAGATATTCCTGGTCGAGGGTGACGGATTCCACGGCTACGGGAGTCACCACCACCGTACATTCATCGGAAACATCGCCGGCCGACACCGTAATGGTGGCAGTACCTTCGGCGACAGCCGTAACCAGTCCGTTTTCGTCCACTGAAGCTATCGAAGAGTCATCGGAAGTCCATTCCACTTCAGTGCCTTCGGGAGTCACAGAGGCGATGAGCTGTGCGGTCTGACCTATGGTAAGGGTCATTTCATTGCGGTCCAAAGCGACATTAACTTCTACCGGATCGTTTCCATTCGGGTCGTTACCGTTGCCGATCGGGTCTTCGGTACAGGATGCCATGAACATGGCGGCGGCCATAGAGAGCATCAGAAGTCTAAATGTTTTCATAATCTGATATTTTAAAGTTTTTATTAATAATAAGTATGTTTCATTTCAAGTAAGGATCAAAAGGAAAGAGGGGCGGCAGGCGAAGCGTCCGCGCTGGACGGGAGCCTGAACTCGTCTATTGGCGACACCCCGTCTTCCGTAAGGAAGATCACCTCCCTGTAAACCGGCCCGTAATGCCCATCCCGGTCTACGGCAAAGCCTACAAGGGTGAACTCCTGACCGAAATCGAGATACAACAAGGTTGCAGGCGAAGTATAGCCCTGATTGGTCAGGGCCTCGTACAGATACGAATCCGTAGGATAGTCGGAAGAGGAGGAGTCCGTCATGTTTCCGAGAAATACATGGTAAAACCATCCGCTCACATCGCCTTCGGCCTCTGCGGTCACCGGCAGCACCGCCTTACCGTCCATATAAGGATACAGGTCAGGGTAGATTTCCTTCACCTCGTCGCCGAGGAAGTATTTGTCGTGTTCGAGCCGGAAAGTGACATCCGACAGCTCTTGGTCGAGAGTCTTGAAAGAAGCCTTGAACAAAGCCGTGTTGGCGAAGCCTCCGAAATATCCGAAAGCACAGGCCACATATTCCGTACCCGGTTTCAGGCCGGAGAAAGTACCTTCCTTGTCGCCGCTATACTGACTTGTCCGAAGCACCTCTTGCTGCGATATCAGGCCGGACATTATCTGTTCGTCGGACATTCCCGCGAATTCGGAGGCTTCGCGGCAAACGAACACATAGTTGTCATCATTGGACGCCGTCAGCACATAGTCCGCCGAACGCTCCTTGATGTTGGAAATCTGTATTGAAATCACATTGTCCGACAACTTCACCCCTTCGGTGGTAAATTCGATGACGGAAGGCTCGGAAATCAGCACTCCCTCACTGTCTATGGCGATAGCGAAGAGATAATAGGACAAGTATTCGTCAAGTTCGAACATATAGTCGGTCACGGTACCCACCCGCGATATGTTCAGGACGGCATCCTCTACGGAAAATCCGAAATTCACATAGTCCTTGATTACGGAAGAGATATAATCCTGATATATCGAAAGGATATCGTCCACATCGATGGTACTGCTCCTTACGGCATCGAATACATACCTCTGATAATCGACATCCGGAACAATCGTGGCATAGGCGGCGGTGCCGTCTATGCGGACGCTCATATCGAACGACATGTCGATCAGCTCGACAGAAAGAGTCTTGAACAGGACTTTGCGGATTCCCGTGGTCCGGTCGGCTCCGTATGACATTCCGACGGCGAAAGCGTAGTACTCGGTATCGGCTTTCATGCCTGAAAGCTCGAGAGTCTTCTCCCCTTTCGACAGTCCGTTTTCAGAAGCCAGGTAGTCCTCCAAAGGCATTCCTGCGTTGCTTGCGTAGCCTTCGTACATTTCGACGAGGTATGCGAACAGGGCTTCATCCGTAGAGCCCAACTCCTCATAATAGTCCTTTTCGATGAACATGGCCGAATAGGTCATATCGGCATCGGAAGGGACCACTTTCATTTTTGCATACACCTGCGAAAGCTCTACCATCTGTATGACGAAAGCCTCTTCTCCAGGCACCATGTCATCGCCCAGCTGCGAAACTGCTACGCTTTTCTCTATCCTCTTGCCGTCATACAGATAGGCAAGCGTGATGACGGAACTTCGTTCCTGACCGGAAGAGTTCGCCTCGACCTCGAACACTATCTTGTCGGCTCCGACCGTAAAGGACGACATCCACGGATCATCGCTCCAGGCCGACAGCGTGCCGCCGGAATACGCATCCTTGATATAATAGGAAAATGAAAATTCTCCTCCGGCGACAGGAAAAGAGGCAAGGGCCGAATCCACGATTATCTCAGGGACCGGACGCTCCACGGGCACATTCGGATCCGGTTCGGGCTCTGGCTTGCCGCATGCGGCAAGGACAAAGGCCGAAAACGCCGCAAATAAAACCATTCTTGACTTCATATCTATCTTTGATTTACATATTTTTCCGATTCACACAAGGCTTCAAAAAAATCTTTGCCGAACACGGCTTCCAAAGGTTCCTTCAGGAACCTGTATACTTTGACATTGTCGCGGCGTCCCTTTGCGAAAGCACCTGCGCAGATGTCCCAACGGTGGAGGTTCAACGCTTTCATCCCATTGGACAGGACCGATACCCTTATCGGATAAAGCCAGCAGGATACGGGTTTGCGGAAAGAGCATTTCCCTTCGCACCAACGGCGTTCAGGCGAGCAGAAGCAGGACCCGTCGGCTGAAAAATGCGTAAAGACGCACTCTTCGGAACCGTCGATGAGCGGTGTCACCATGTCTCCGTCCCCATCTATCGTAAAGAAGCCCGTCTTTCCGACCACCTCCCGGCCTGAAGGCTGCATCAGGTCCGAATAATCGCCGTAACAGCGTTCCAAAGCCTCCGCTTCGTCCGCCTCCAAGGGCGCTCCGCTGTCTCCTATTATGCAACAGGCCCCCTTGCAATCCTCGTAATCGCAGGCAAAATACTCTTCGAGCACTTCGGTCGAAACAAGCACATCGCCGATACATATCATTCCCGGTCCGTTGTTTTCCATCTTACTTGAAATCCTTTCATTTTACATAAACTTCTACACAGCCGCCGTCAAGCAATCCGGCAATGAAATCCCCGATATCTTCCTGGGATATCCCGGAGATCTTTTCATCATAATGCGAAAAGACATTTTTGTTAAAGACATACCTGTCGCGTATGATCGAGAACCATGATTGCGGATCCGCGCAATACGAGACGGTTTCATTCAGGATAAGGGATTTCGCGCGCTCGAGCCTGTCTTCCGAAACCGGAAGCATATTCTTTAAAGCCGACTTGATATCGAAAACGAGCTCGGCCATATTAACATCCGGCGCAAAAGCCGTAACATATTCGATATAGCAATGACTGTCAGGAGGATAACCAAATCTGACATCGACCCGTGCAGATGTCCCGTATGGTGCCAGCGCTTTGTCGATTGCGGTCTTGACAAGTCTCGAAGCCACTTTGGAACGATAATAGCCTGAAGCGTCATAGTCGCAAGGAAAGGCAAATACCATGTAGTGCCGCCTGTCACCATCGATTGACGGGAGTTCCGAAGTAAGCGTTCCCGACAATATGCCGACGGAGCCTTCCGCGGCTTTCCGCCGTGAAGGGCGTTCCTTCCGGTACCAGCCTGCATTGTCCCTGCAAATGTCCCGGAAACCGTCCTCTGAAAGAGGTGAGGCGAAGGCGAACACCATGTTTCCGTACTGACCGAGCTTTCCTGCGATGAAGTCCCTCACTCGGGAATAATCGACATCTTCCAAAGCGTCGAGCCGTTTTCGCGAGGAGTACTCCGAAAACGGATGGACGAGTGCATCGATGGTATCGGCGATCCTCCTTTCCTGCGAACCTGTCCCGTACCGGAGCAGAAGCCGTTGCGAAACGAGGTATTCCTCAAAAGCCCGTTCATCAGCCGAGCGCCTGTTAATCACAGCATCGAGGGCACGCCACAATATATCCGAAGAGGACAGCGGAGCCCTCCCGTAAATCCTGACATGGTTCAACGCGAAATCATATTCGAGAGTGATTCCGAAATACCCCAGAAGAAGTTCGAACTGTCTATAGCTCATGCCCGAAATCGAATCCAGCTTCATCATGTCCGAATAAAAGGCACCCGTCCCTGCCTTGAGGGCCGGGTCCTGAGAATATCCTCCTTTGTAGTATATTGAAAATTCAATGGCGCCGTCCTTGTCCGGAGTCTGTCTGTAATACACATTCAGACCATTGGAAAACGCGAGGGTCGCCGCTCCGGTAAGCCGCTCCCTGCGCGAGGGCCTCGATGAAACCTTGGCAGGCGCCACAGGCAGCAAGGCCGTATCTGCAGCAAAAGCGTCATGGACAATGAGCCGCGATGAACTGTCGAAAGCAGGGAATGCCTTGCCGGCAGTTCCGAACATGCCTGAAAGGTATCTGTTGAGATACTTCAGTCCCGAAGAATCGGGCAGAGGCCTGGCAAGCAGATATTCCCTTTCCTGTGCCGGAGCGGCCAAAGGCGCTCCGTAAAGAAAATCGCGCATGGCCTTGCATGTCATCTCCTCCTTCAAGCCTCGGGAAACATCGGCCACCCCGCTGCGGAAAACAAGATCCGCCATGCGGTATTCTTCCTGCGAAAAGCCTTCCCGCGACGATGTCGCAATCAGGCGGTCGATCAGATCCAACGCCCTGGCCGTGTCCTGGGAGGGAACGGAAACGGAAATGTTGAACATCTCGTCCGGTCCGCAATGATCCATAAAGACCGAATTGTCAAGCAAGGCCAGTCCTTCGGCATCGGCGGCGGCTTCAAGCCTGCGTCCGAGGACTGAAACAGCATAAGCGTTCATCCTTCCCACAATAGGGACGACGACCGTGCGGCGCAGACTGTCGGGAAGGCGTTGCAGCGCATAAGACACGGTCACACCGGCATATCCTCCGAAATCCTCTACCGATACGGAGCGGTAACGGCTCGGGGCCGCGCTGACTGTTTCAGAGTGCCCGGGCCTGTACGGTTCGTACATGGCAAGCAGCGAAATCCTGCCGGCCAGGGCCTCCGGGTCGATATCTCCGGCGACTATCAGGGCAAAGTCCGAAAAAGGCAGAGAAGAATGCGATGCGACATTCAGCAGCAAAAGCAGGACCGAATCCGCGTCGGCAGGCTCCGACACAGGGAAATCCATGACACGGCAAACGGCATCGCCGCCGGCC
>DEPW01000009.1:1389-1572 GCA_002358965.1 Bacteroidales bacterium UBA3382 | reverse complement strand
ATCGGCAAGGAAGGCAGCCGCCCGCCCCGACGGGAAAGAATACAGCGAATCGAGCAGACCCATGTCCGCCGGAGCGCCGCCGGAACACTGCCTGCCCGCCAGTATGAAATCCGCAAGGCCTTCGGACGAATGCTCTTCAATAAGATAAAACGACAGCCCGTTGCCGAGACGGCCCTTCTTCAC
>DEPW01000009.1:0-1352 GCA_002358965.1 Bacteroidales bacterium UBA3382 | reverse complement strand
CAGCCACATCGCCACGGCAGTCGCCAGGCACATTATGGCACCTAAGGGTCTGTTCATATCTTGCTCTAAAATTAATGCAGGGCAAATATAAGTTATTTTATCATATCCATGTACCACATAATACATACATGCATCCATACAAAATATATACATGGCAAAATCTCCGCATGCCACAAAATATTTTAACACGGAGAGCCGCATCCGGGACACAGGAGGCGGGTGCAAAAAATCAGAAAAATATTTTTGCACGATTGCAATTTTTCACGATATTTGCAGGATTTCAAACCGCTCATATTAATCTTAAATTTGAATTTGATAGTTAAATTATTGAAAATGAAGAAAATCATCATCCTTGCCACAGTGGCAGTCTTCTCTGCCGGCATCGCTTCGGCACAAACCGTGGAAGAAGCAACAGATCTTTACAACTCCGGAGCCACCATGCTCAGCACCGGTGACAACCAGGGAGCCCTGACATTTTTCGAACAGGCACTCGAAATGGCCGAAATAATCGGCCCTGACGCCATGGAAGTCATGGACAACTGTAAGGACATCATTCCTAAACTGCACCTTCAGATAGCTAAAGACTATGTGGACCAGCAGCAGTCGGAGAAGGCAGTGGCCGAAATCGAAAAGACAATCGAAATCGCCAATGAGTACGGCCAGACGGAGACAGTCCAGGAAGCTACCGAACTCCTTCCCCAGGTTTTGCTCCAGGCAGCAGGAAGATATCTTAACTCCAAACAGTACGAGCAGGCTGCCGAAGCCTACAGTGCCGTAATTGAGGTACAGCCCAACAATGCTGTCGCATGGCTCAGGATGGGCATGTCGTACGGCATGATGGGCAAGACCGAAGGAGCAGTAGAGGCATACAAGAAAGCCGCCGAACTCGGACAGACCGACCAGGCCAACAAACAGCTTTCGAACCTCTACCTGATGGAAGCGGTAAAATGCCAGAAAGCGAAAGACTGGGCAGGAGTAATCGAGAACGCCGAAACTTCCGTTTCATATCTCGACAACTACAATGCCAACAAACTCATAGGCATTGCGGCTTTGCAGCTCGGCCAGAACGAAAAAGCCGTGAAGGGATTTGAAAACTATCTCGCGCTTCAGCCTAACGCAAAGGACAAGAACCAGATGTATTACCAGATCGCTACCGCATACAACAACATGGGCAACAAGGAAATGGCCTGCACATACTTCAAGATGATCATGGACGACCCTACCCTTGGAGAGTATGCGACGCACATGGTGAAGAACGAGCTTAAATGCGCGTAATCCGGCAAAGATGCAAGCAGTTAATCTCGAACTCCTTGCACCTGCCAGAAACAGGGAAATCGGCATCGCGGCCATCG
>DEPW01000087.1:727-4063 GCA_002358965.1 Bacteroidales bacterium UBA3382 | reverse complement strand
TGGCAATGAAGATTAAGTCGGGGCGTGGCATTGTGCCTTGCAGTTCCGCTTATGCCACCTTGCGCCCCGGATTCCTGAAACATCCGGCAGGCGGATTCCGTCAGAAACTGAACCCTCTGCCATCCGGTGTTTCTGTAAAGGGATTGATAATCAGTGAATTACTGAAATGTCGAGATGCCTCAGGGTGTCATTTTTCCTACCCTTGTCCATGGTAGTGTTTCAGTAAAATGCTGACAGTTACTTAGTTGATCGTGCGAGCGGATGGCAGAGGGTTCAGTTTTGATTCGCTCCGGACGAGGTAAGCGTGCTTTCCCGGGGGAGGTGTGCCCGCCGGCAGGCCCCGGGGCGATTCGGATAGTCGATGATAAGAATAACTTTTTGAAAAGTTGAGAAGTGTTTCTAATTTTGCAACTCGGTTTGAAAAATACTGCATAATAGATGTTCCGTATAGTTGAAAAAGAATGGCTTGCAGACAATATCTGTCGCATGTCGGTTGAAGCCCCGCGTCTGGCAAAAGCGGCCAGGCCGGGTCAGTTTTTGATTGTCAGGGATAACGAGAAGGGCGAAAGGGTGCCTCTCACTATCTGCGATTACGATGTGGATTCCGGTACGGTCGACATCGTGATCCAGACGATAGGCGCATCGACCAAAGAGATGTGCTCCTACAATGAAGGCGACTGTTTCGCCGATGTGGTAGGGCCTCTTGGAGTGCCTTCGGATTTCATGAAGAAGACTCCCGGCGAGCTTGAAGGCAGAAGGTATCTGTTCATCGCCGGAGGCGTTGGTACGGCTCCGGTATATCCGCAAGTCAAATGGCTCAAGGCCCATGGAGCCGAAGTGGATGTGATAATGGGGGCGAAGACCGCTTCGCTGGTCATCTTCGAAGACCGGATGAGGGCATTGTGCGACAACCTGTATGTCTGCACGGACGACGGTTCGGCCGGTTTCAAGGGAATGGTCACCGCCAAGGCCGAAGAGTTGCTCGGAGCCGGCAGGCATTATGACGAGGCTGTGGCGATCGGCCCCATGATCATGATGAAATTCGTGTCTCTTACACTCAAAAAATACGCGCTTCCCCTTACCGTGAGCCTTAATACTCTGATGGTCGACGGGACCGGGATGTGCGGCGCCTGCCGTGTGACGGTGGACGGAAAGACCCGTTTCGCTTGTGTCGAGGGACCGGAATTCGACGGATATGCCGTAGACTACGACGAGGCGATGAGGCGTCAGGCAATGTACCGTCCGCAGGAAATAGAGGAAGACCACAAGTGTCATTTGGGATTGGGAAAATAATAAGCATGAAATAATATTATGGCGAACAATATTCCACGGGTGCCCGTCCGGGAGCAGGATCCTAAGGTCAGGGCTGCCAATTTTGATGAAGTTTGTTACGGTTACAATATGGACGAAGCCTTGCTGGAGGCTTCGAGATGTCTCAATTGCAAGACTCCGCGCTGCGTGGAAGGATGTCCTGTGAATGTGAAGATACCGCAGTTCATAGCGCATCTCGCGAAAGGGGATGTAAAGGCGGCTGCCGGGGTGATCGCCCGGGACAGTTCCCTCCCTTCTGTCTGCGGAAGGGTCTGCCCTCAGGAAATGCAGTGCGAGGGCCGTTGCGTCCTCGGTGTCAAGGGCCAGCCTGTCGCAATCGGCAAGCTGGAACGGTTCGTAGGCGACTGGAGCCGTGAAAACGGTGTGCGTTTTACGGAATGCGCCCCTTCGAATGGACATCGTGTGGCCATAGTGGGCAGCGGACCCGCATCTCTGGCCTGTGCCGGCGACCTTGCAAAACTCGGTTACGAAGTGACGATGTTCGAGGCCTTGCATAAGGCCGGAGGCGTACTTGAATACGGCATTCCCGAATTCCGTCTTCCCAAAGACACGGTCGTGGCTGGCGAAATAGCCAACATCATGGCCATGGGTGTAAAGATCGAGACCGATACCGTGGTAGGCCAGACCGTCACCATAGACGAACTCTTTGACGAAGAAGGGTATGAAGCCGTATTCATCGGTTCCGGCGCCGGTCTTCCGCGTTTCATGAACATCCCGGGGGAGAATCTCAACGGTGTCTTTTCCGCGAACGAATTCCTTACCAGGAACAATCTCATGAAGGCTTACCGGGATGACTACATGACGCCTATCTATACCGGCCGCAAGGTCGCCGTAGTAGGAGGCGGAAATGTGGCGATGGATGCTGCGAGGACCTCTCTGAGGCTCGGTGCGGAAGTGACCGTCGTGTACAGGAGGACGGAGAAGGAATTGCCCGCAAGGGCCGAGGAAGTGCATCATGCGAAAGAAGAAGGCGTCCATTTCGAACTGCTTTCCAATCCTGTCGAAGTGCTCGGCAATGACAAAGGCTGGGTGCGCGGGCTCAAATGCATCCGCATGGAGCTCGGCGAGCCTGACGAGAGCGGCCGCCGTTCTCCGGTAGAGATTCCGGATTCGTATTTCGAGGTAGAGTGCGATGCCGTCATAATGGCGCTCGGCACTTCTCCGAATCCGTTGCTGTCCAGGGTCACTCCGGGCTTGCAGAGCGACAAGCGTGGCCGTCTTGTGGCTTCGGAAGACGAAAAGACCACGCGCGAAGGCGTATTCGCCGGGGGCGATGCGGTGACAGGGGCTGCGACCGTGATCCTCGCCATGGGGGCGGGACGCAAGGCCGCAAAATCGATAGACGAATACATTAAAAGCAAATAGACGAGATATGGCACAAAAACCGTCCATTCCCAAAGGTACGAGGGATTTCCTTCCGCGCCAGTGCGCGGAACGGCAGTACATATTCGATACGATAAGCGCCGTCTTCGAGACATTCGGATATTCCCGTATCGAGACGCCCGCCATGGAAAATCTTTCGACACTGTTGGGAAAATACGGCGAAGAAGGCGACAAGCTCCTTTTCCGTATCCTCAATTCGGGGGATGCCTTTGCAGGTAAGGATTTTTCCTGTTGCGACAGCAAGGCCATAGCTTCCGAGGTCTGCGAGAAAGGGCTCCGTTACGACCTGACCGTCCCTTTCGCCCGTTTCGTCGTGCAGCACCGGAACGACCTCGTCTTCCCTTTCAAGCGGTTCCAGATTCAGCCCGTATGGCGTGCGGACAGGCCTCAGAAAGGGAGATACCGGGAGTTTTACCAGTGCGACGCAGACATAGTCGGCTCGGAGTCTTTGCTGAACGAACTCGAGCTCGTTCAGATAGTGGACACAGTGTTCAGGCGTTTCGGCATACGCGTGCTGATCAAAATCAACAACCGCAAAGTGCTGGCCGGCCTTGCGGAAGCCTGCGGCTTTCCTGACAGGATGACAGACATCACCGTAGCCATCGACAAGATTGACAAGAT
>DEPW01000087.1:0-676 GCA_002358965.1 Bacteroidales bacterium UBA3382 | reverse complement strand
AAGCCATAGCCGTGATAGAGCCTGTACTGACGCTTTCAGGCGATACGCAATCCAAACTTTCGCTCATGCGGAATGTGCTGGAGGCATCCTCTGTCGGCATGAAGGGGCTTGAAGAAGTCGAGGAACTCTTTTCGCTGACAGGGACGGCCGGAATATCCTCTCCGGTGGAGTTCGATCTCTCGTTGGCGAGAGGGCTGAATTATTATACAGGAGCGATTTTCGAAGTCAAGGCCCTGGATTTTTCCATCGGGAGCATCTGCGGAGGAGGCCGCTACGACAACCTTACCGGGATTTTCGGGATGCCTGGGCTTTCCGGAGTCGGGATTTCGTTCGGTGCCGACAGGATTTACGATGTGCTGGCGGGGTTGGACGGATTCCCTCCTGCCGTATTGTCGGGCCCGAAAGTGCTGGTGGCCAATCTCGGCCCGGCCGAAACGGCCTATATGCTGCCCGTGGTCCGCGAGTTGCGTGACAATGGGATTTCCTGCGAGGTATATCCGGATGCCGTAAAGCTCAGAAAACAGTTCGATTACGCCGCAAAACGCAACATCCCGTACATGATCATCACCGGTTCGGAAGAGATGGAGCGCAACGCCGTCAATGTCAAGAATATCCTTACGGGCGAGCAGAAAGAGGTCCCTGCCGACTGTGTGGCCGACCTTGTTTCGTGCATGTA
>DEPW01000094.1 GCA_002358965.1 Bacteroidales bacterium UBA3382 | reverse complement strand
GGTTGGAGGCGGTTGATGCAGGATTGTCCTGCTTGCGACCGAGCAGCTGTATGTTGTCGGCTGTGATTTCCGTCACATAGTGTTTGACGCCGTTCTGGTCGTCCCAGTTGCGGGTGCGCAACTTTCCTTCGATGAACAGTTGCGTGCCTTTTTTTACATACTGTTCCACTATGTCGGCATTGCGTCTCCAGCATACTATGTTGTGCCATTCGGTGATTTCGCGGAGTTCATTGTTCCTGTCGCGGTACCTTTCGGTAGTGGCAAGTGTGAAAGTCGCAACCTTGGCGTTGTTGTCAAGGTAGCGTACATCCGGATCTTTTCCGGAATTCCCTATGAGCAATACTTTGTTGAGTGACATCTTGTTGCGGTTAATATTGTGTTTCTAAATGATTCTTCTTTTTCCCGAGATGTAGTGCAGCATGGCCTTTTCGTCAGGAGCCTCGCCGGTCAGAATCCTGAAGCCGGTTATGGCCTGGGCGATGAGCCATATTTCCCCGGAAAGGTAGTAGCATCGCTGGGGGATGCCGATGGAGTCTCCCTTGAAGGTCAGCCCGTTCTTGCCTAACGACATGCCTCTGTATTCCCGGGTGAATGAAGGGGCCCGGTAATTGGCTTCGAATATGCTCTTCCCTGTGAAGAAGCGTTTAGGCTGTTTGCGGAGTTCATCCATTACCACCGGTACGGTGTATATGATCAGCTGGCTTTCAGCCATAAGTTCTTCAAGGTCGTGCATCTTTCCGGCTGTGATGCGTTCGTTCCCCGGCCTTGCGGCGAATCTCTCGACAGCGGCCTGCGTGCGGTTCACTATCACTGTGTTCATCCCGAGGTCGGAAGCCGCACAGGCGGCCGCCATTCCGGCGCCTCCGCATCCGATCACGAGGGCATTGATTTTCTTTATGCCTTCCTCGTTCTCTTCGATTTCGAAATGGTCGCATAGCACCATCCTGATTCCGGTATAATCGCTGTTGGCGGCGATTATTTTCCCGTCACCGGATTTCAGCAGGATATTTGCCGCCCCTATGCGCTTTACAGTGCTGTCGCAGTCGTCCGCCTCGTCGAAAGCGAGCCTTTTATAAGGGGAAGTTACATTTATCCCGTCATAGCGGTCAAGGAATCTTGCAAACGCACCTTTGAAGTCATCGGCTTCTATCAGGTCGTAAGCGTATCTGCCCCCGTAGGCGGCATTGAACAGCGTAGGGCTTAACGAGTGGCCTATCGGTTTTCCTATCAGGCCGAACCTTTTGTCCGATAAGGTGTTTCCTTCCATGTCAGAAATCAGATTTAATGTATGTGAGTTCTCTCTTATATTGCGGGGCTGTTCCTTTGTCTGACGGCCTCATATAGCAGGATCGCGGCCGATACGGATACATTGAGCGAGTCGAGGCTTCCCAGCATCGGTATGCGTATGTGGCTGTCTGCGGCTTCCCTCCATTTGCGGCTCAGCCCTTTGTCTTCGCTGCCGAGCACTATGGCGCAGCCTTCCTTCATGTCGGTGTCGTAATACCGTCTTGAGTCCTGCAACTGGGCGGTGAGTATCCGTATGCCTTTCCCTTTCAACCAGTTGATGGCTTCGTCGCCGGTGCATTTTACAGTCTGTACCCTGAATGCGGCTCCGATGCTTGACCGTATAGTGTTAGGACCGTATATGTCGCATTTCGAATCGCAGACCAATAACGCGTCTGCTCCGCAGGCATCGACGCTCCGCATGATGGCCCCGATATTGCCGGGCTTTTCAACCGCTTCGGTGACGGCGATCAATGGCGCCGTCCCTTTGAATACTATGTCGTCAAGCCGTGCGGCCGGCTTGGAATACACTTCGGAAACGATGCCTTCCGTGCCGTCCCGGTATGCTATCCTGGAGTATACGGCATCGGAGACTTCGAAGAGGCCGAGCCGGTCTTTCACGGCCTCGGGCAAGGCCTCCAAGAGAGTGTCCAGCCTTTCGTCCGCTATCCGGGAAGAATGGAACACCGCGCGGGGGACATAGCCGGCATCGAAACAATGCCGGGTTTCCCGTATGCCTTCCACGATGAACAGCCCTTTTTCCTCCCTTTCGCGGGCTTTTTCCGAAAGAGCGAGGAGTTCGCGGATTTTCGGATTGGAAGCGGAGGTTATTTTTTCAATTCTCATCTTTGTTTTCCTTGTCTTCCCTCTTTTCCGGCCTCATCTGAGGGAAAAACAGCACATCCTGTATCGTAGGGGCGCCGGTCATGAACATCGTCAACCTGTCGATGCCTATGCCCAGTCCCGATGTAGGAGGCATTCCGTATTCGAGAGCCCTGATGAAGTCCATGTCGATGAACATCGCCTCGTCGTCGCCCTTGTCCTTGAGCCTGAGCTGCTCTTTGAACCGTTCCAGTTGGTCGATAGGATCGTTCAATTCGCTGTACGCGTTCGCGAGCTCTTTGCCGTTGACGAAAAGCTCGAACCTTTCTGTAAGCGACGGGTCTTTCCTGTGCCTCTTGGTGAGCGGTGATGTCTCGACTGGATAATCTATGATATAAGTCGGCTGTATGAGGTGCTTTTCGCAATATTCCCCGAAGATGGCATCTATCAGTTTGCCTTTGCCCATGGTCTTGTCAGTCTCGATGCCGAGATTTGCGCAGGTCGCTCTCAGCTGCTCTTCGTCCATGCCCTTGACATCCACGCCGGCATATTCCTTGATGGCCTCGAGCATAGGCAGGCGGCGGTACGGTGTCTTGAAGGATATCCGTTTCCCCTCGAGTTCAACTTCGGCTGTGCCGTGCAGTCTGACGGCTATCTTTTCAAGGAGATTTTCCACGAATTCCATCATCCAGATGTAGTCTTTGTACGCCACATAGATTTCAACGCAGGTGAATTCGGGATTGTGCGTCTTGTCCATGCCTTCGTTCCTGAAATTCTTGGCGAATTCGTAGACGCCCTTGAACCCGCCTACTATGAGCCTCTTGAGGTAGAGTTCGTTGGCAATCCTCAGATAAAGGTCTATGTCGAGCGCGTTGTGATGGGTGATGAAAGGCCTGGCGTTGGCCCCTCCCGGGATGGATTGGAGGACAGGGGTCTCTACTTCGAGGCAGCCGGCTTCGTTGAAATATTCCCTCATCGTCGATACGATGAGGCTCCTTTTGACGAAAGTGTCTTTCACCTGCGGGTTTACTATGAGATCCACATAGCGCTGCCGGTATTTGAGTTCGGGGTCGGAGAACGCATCGAAGACTTCGCCGTCTTTCTGTTTGACGATAGGAAGTATCCTGAGCGATTTGCTCAATACGGTGAGCTCTTTTGCATGCACGCTGAGCTCTCCGGTCTGTGTTATGAATGCGAAGCCCTTTATGCCGATGATGTCTCCGATGTCAAGCAGTTTCTTGAAGACGGTATTGTACATGGTCTTGTCTTCCCCTGGGCAGATTTCGTCCCGTTTTATGTACACTTGGATGCGGCCGCTGTCGTCCTGCAATTCGATGAACGAGGCAGCTCCCATTATCCTCCGGCTCATGATCCTTCCGGCTATCGCCACATCGGAGAAGTTGCCTTTTTCTTCAGAGTAATTCTGTCTTATCTCTGCCGCAGATGCGTTTACGGGATAAAGCGGTGCAGGGTAGGGGTCTATTCCGAGTTCCCTGAGTTTTTGCAGTGAAGCCCTCCTCTGAAGCTCCATTTCGTTTAGATTCTCCAAGTTGCCCATGTTTGAAATATGTTTTAAATTTTAGTAAAATATCAGACAAAAATACTCAAAAAAACAATATCTTTGTAAACAATATGGCTATAGCGAGAAAATGGGTGCTAAAACAGCCGGGCGATCCGGAAATCGTAAGCCGGCTTTCGACTGAATTGGGCGTCGACAGGGTCCTTGCCGAGTTGCTCGTCCAGCGCGGAATAACCACGTTCGAGGCGGCCAGGGAATTTTTCCGTCCCGATTTGGCCAAACTTCATGATCCGTTCTTGATGAAAGATATGGACAAGGCCGTCGCGCGTCTCGAGCGGGCAATCCTGACGAACGAGAAGATCCTTGTTTACGGGGATTATGATGTGGACGGTACCACGGCTGTGGCGCTCGTGTATTCTTTCATAGCTACACTGACGCGCAATGTGGACTTTTACATTCCGGACAGATACATAGACGGTTACGGGCTTTCCTACCGCGGACTTGACTGGGCGAAGGAACATGGCTGCACCCTGGTAATCACTCTCGATTGCGGCATCAAGGCCAACCCGAAGGTCGACTATGCGAGGGGACTCGGGCTGGATATCATCGTCTGCGACCATCATTTGCCCGAAAACGAGTTGCCTCATGCTGTGGCCGTGCTTGACCCGAAGCGCTCCGACTGCGGATATCCCTTTGACGATCTGTCCGGTTGCGGAGTGGGCTTCAAGTTAGTGCAGGCCTATGCATCGACCCACGGAATACCTTTCGAGCAGATTGTGCCCTATCTGGATTTGCTGGCTGTCAGTATCGCGGCGGATCTCGTCTCGGTCGTCGGGGAGAACCGCATCCTGGCATATTACGGTCTCAAACAGATTAACGAATCTCCGCGCAAAGGCCTCCTTTCGATGATCAGGCTCTGCGGTCTCGACAGGTGCAAGATAACGATCGACGATATAGTTTTCAAGATAGGCCCGCGCATCAATGCCGCCGGCAGGATGGAGTCAGGCCGCACCGCAGTGCATCTGCTGGTGTCGCGCAGCGACGAGGAGGCCCAGAATATCGGCAAGATCATCGACCTGCACAACAAGGAGCGCAAGAGCGTGGACAAGCAGATCACCAAGGCCGCCATTGAGTCAGTGATGAACGACAGCAGTTTCAGGGACCGTAAGTCCACCGTGGTCTTCGACCCGAAATGGAACAAGGGCGTGGTGGCCATCGTGGCCTCACGTCTGGTGGAGGCTTTCTACCGGCCCACCATAGTGCTGACCGAGTCCAACGGGCTTATCACCGGCTCGGCCAGGAGCATCGCCGGTTTCGACCTCTACGAGGCCATCAAGGAATGTTCGGAATATCTGGAAAATTACGGCGGACACATGTACGCGGCTGGGCTCACTCTCAAGAAAGAGAACCTGAAGCCGTTTGAGGAGAAGTTCGAGCAAGTGGTGGCCGAGAAGATTACCGAGGACATCCTGACCCCCGTCGTACAGATAGACACCTTCCTGGACTTCAAGCAGATCACGCCGAAGTTCTTCCGCATACTCAAGCAGTTCCAGCCCTTCGGCCCCGGGAACCTCTCGCCGGTGTTCATCACCGAGAACGTCTATGACAACGGCAACGGCCGCCTCGTCGGCTCCGACAACGGCCACATGAAGCTCGAGCTGATACAGGAGGACGAGCCCTACCGCCACATCTCGGCCATCGCCTTCAACCGCTCCGAGCACTTCGAGCACCTGCACGCCGGCAATCCGGTGGACATCTGCTATTCCATCGCAGAGAACTACTACCGCGGCATCGCCAACATCCAGCTGCGGGTCAAGGATATACGCAAGAAAGAACTATTCTAGGACAATACAGGAGGCAACATGCTCAATTTTGAAAACGACTACATGCGGGGAGCCTGCCCGGAAGTGATGCAGGCACTGGTCCGCACCAATATGGAACAGACCCTCGGTTATGGAGACGACCCCTATACTGCCGCCGCCGTGGAGAAAATCCGCGAGGCCTGCGGCTGTCCCGAGGCCCAGATTCATCTGCTGATAGGAGGCACCCAGGTCAATGCCCTCGCCGCCTGTGCCGTCCTCCGTCACTGCCAGGGCGTCATCTCGCCCGTCTCCGGCCACATCAACCATCACGAGTCGGGAGCCGT
>DEPW01000143.1 GCA_002358965.1 Bacteroidales bacterium UBA3382 | reverse complement strand
TGTCCGGACCTTTTGGGTTTTCCCTCTTGCGCTGAATCATCTTCGAGGCGGCTTCGATGCCGAGGACTAGGATGAAACCTGCCAGAGCGAAAACAGCGGCACCGGTGATGTGCGGGTCTGTCTGACCATAATATGTGTCCACGAGCATGTCAGCGATGGCTGAAGCGTCGCCATTGCCTGAAATAGCGGATTCGGCAGCCGTTCCGGCTTCCATCATTGCCGCAGCATCGGGAAATTGCGAGCATACTATGTCGATCTTGTTGCTCCACGGCCATACTTTCACCAAAGATCCGATGATGAAGCCCGCGAGTACGAGCAGAGTAGGGCGGTGGTAATTGTGCAGCAGCCAGTGGAGGAATTTCGAAAATGCGATGATGCCGATTATCGCCCCGAGGGCGAAGGTGATGAGGACAATGAAGTCCATGACTTCCGCCTTGCCTGAAACTATATCGGCGATCCTGCCCATCAGGTACTCGTATTTCCCGAGGATAAGCAGTATGAAACTTCCGGAAATGCCGGGCAGTATCATGGCGCAGATGGCTATTGCTCCGCTCAGGAATATGAACCAAAGCCCGTCGGGAGTCTGCGTAGGGGACAGGGTGCAGATTACCACGCCGAGTATGATACCGAATATCAGTTGCAGGATATCCTTGAACTTCCATTGCTTGACCTCTTTCAGTATGAAAATCGAAGATGCGACGATGAGGCCGAAGAAGAAGGCCCAGGTCTGTATCGGATGGAAATCCAGCAGGTATTGCATCAGTTTTGCGAGTGAAAATATGCTTAACAGTATGCCGGCGATCAGCGAAAACAGGAAATTCCCGTTGATGTGTTTCCAGAATTGCCTTATCTTGCCCTTGAAAAGCAACTTTACGGCAGTCCCGTTTATCGAATTGATGGAACCGACAAGTTCTTCGTAAATGCCTGTCATGAATGCGATCGTTCCTCCTGATACTCCCGGGATGACATCGGCCGCTCCCATGCATATGCCTTTCACTGCGGTCATCAGATAGTGCCGCGCATTGTTGTTTTCCATTAATCTTCGTTTTTGATTTTAGACAATGTATTTAATAGGAATGAGATTTTCTCTTTGCACCCTTTGTTTCCGGCTACCAGCAAATCGAAAAGTCCTTCGCGCTTTTCTTCGATTCCGGCCTTGAACGATGCAGTGCAGCATTTTACCGTGAACTCTACAGGGTATGAGGTTGCCGGTGTGGCGCATATCAGAATGTCGAACCCTCTGCGCAGGATGCTTTCGAGTCTCTCGAGGCGTGGAATCTTGAAGAGGCCGATATCGTTTTTAAAGACGGTAAGGCTGTCTGCCTGCTGCCCGTTCGGGGTCTTGCCCTTTTCGGTGATGGAAAAATACAAGATGAACAGCCCGATTCCGTATTTCGCCGCCCATTGCCGTATGTCCTCAAGTACTTCGTCGGTCTCGGCAGACGGGCGGTCGCAGATGACCAGTGCTTCGGAAATCTTGTCCGAAGGCATGAACGCCGCCTTTCGTTCCGGGTCTGCGAACAGGCTTTCCTTCTTCTTTCTGATATGTCTGCAGATAAAGTTCATTTCGGTTGCGAAATTACAAAAATATATAAGAAGCTGTTTAAAATTTTTTCAAAAGTTCTTTGTGACATCATTTCCGGCTTGTTTCTGAACCGGCTTCTTAAAAAGAAAAAGGGGGTTGACTTTCATTGCAAGTCAGCCCCCGTATTCCGTTCGGAGCAAAATCACTCCTTGCCTCCTCCGAGTGCCTGGTAAAGCGATATCACACCGTTGATTTCGTCAAGTTTGTTGGCTATCACGGTAATCTGCGCGTTGAGCAGAGATGTCTGGGCGGTAAGGATTTCCAGATAGGTCGTCGAACCGTGTTCCATGAGGCTTGTCGTACTCTTTACGGCCGTTTCCAAAGCATTTTGCTGCAAGGCATAGTATTCGCCCTTTTCCTTGGCCCCGTTGATGCCTGTCATCAGATTGTTCACCTCGATGCCGGCATCTATGATGGCCTGGTTGAACTGCAGGGCGGCCTCTTCCTGCTGTGCCTTGGCAATCTTGAGCTGGGCGGTCAGTTGCCCGTTCTGGAAGATAGGTGCCAGCAGCGAGGCTGCCGCGTTGTACAGCAGTTCGGCGAAATTCAGCGTCCCCGTTATCCTGAGTGACGGATACATGTTTGAACGGGCCTGGTTGGTGCCGTAGAATGCGGCCTTGTATGCGCTTTCGGCCTGCATCACATCCGGCCTGTTGGCAAGCGCGATGGCCGGTATGCCGGCGGTTACGGCTTCAGGCTCGGTCCATCCTTCGAGGCTCGCACGCGAGATGTGCCCGGAAGGTATGCCCAGAAGCGAGCAGAGGGAGTTCTCGATTTCCCTGATACTGGTCTGCATGTCCACCAGAGATGCCTTTACGCCATAATAGTTGGCTTCGGTCTGTGCTACGGCGGCCATGTTGTATGTGCCTGCTTCCATGAGGCGTTTGGTGGTTTCAAGGCTCTTTTTCCAGTTGCGTTCGGTTTCCTGGTAGATGGCATACTGCGCATCCAGAGCGACCAGCGAATAATAGGTAGTGGCGATGGTGGCAATGAGCTGCGACCTTACCGCCTGTCTGTATGCTTCGCTCCCTTCGACAAGTGCGGCTGCGCGGCGTTTTGCATTTGTGAGCGACCCGAAAATGTCTATCTGCCATGAAGCGTTGAGCGGCAGGCTCCACCCCCAGCTCTCTGCGGATTGTTCAAGTGAACCGGCCACAGTTCCGCCGAGCGAGGCGTCAAACGACGGTATGTAAGCGAGTTTGGATGCTTTCAATGTAGCCAGAGCTTCTTCGCACTGGAGTGAGGCTGCTTTGAGATTGGAGTTGTTTTCCAGTCCGATCTCGATAAGGTTCTGCAGGAGGGTGTCGGTGAACATTTCCTGCCATTCGAGGGATGCCAGTCCGAGGGTGTCGCCCTGCGGCGCCGTGTAATCGGCTCCGTAGGCGTCTTCCCTGATTTCCGTGTCTACTCGGTTCTCGAATTTGCCGTATATCCCGCAACCGGAAACCGCAAATGCGACGGACAAAATCAATGTGAATTTTACTATATTTTTAAACATCTCGTTATCAATATTTTACTATTATTCCGTTATTTGGCTGGGACTCTGCTGATGCCTTCTTCTGAAGAAGCGCTCTTCCATTTTCTGGAATATCACGAACAGTGACGGTACCAGGAACAACAAGGCGAGCGTACCTACAAGCAGACCTCCTACGACACCGATGCTCAATGCCCTGTTACCGTTAGCGCCTGCTCCGGTCGAAAATATGAGAGGCAACATACCGAAAATCATACAGAGGGCTGTCATGAGGATAGGCCTGAGTCGGATTTTGGCGGCG
Organism: Bacteroidales bacterium UBA3382; assembly: GCA_002358965.1. Lineage (GTDB taxonomy): Bacteria > Bacteroidota > Bacteroidia > Bacteroidales > UBA932 > Merdivivens. The sequence goes on along the minus strand of DEPW01000143.1, from coordinate 867 downwards.
TCGTATGCAGCTTCTTCTATGCCCATGCCCCTTGCCCTGCGGGCCGAAGCATACTCCGTAAGGAGGATGGCCGTCTTGGAAAGCAGTCCGATAAGCATGATCACACCGGTCTGGAGATATATGTTGTTCTCTATTCCGCAGAGTTTTGCAAAAAGGAAACTTCCCATAAGTCCGCACGGTACTGCCAATATGACTGCAAGAGGAACGAAATAGCTCTCGTAAAGGGCGCAGAGTATCAGGTAAATCAGTACGATACACATGATCCATACCATGAGGGTCCCGGAACTTGTAGAAGAAGCTTCCTCCCTTGACATGCCTCCGTATTCGTAGCCGTAACTTGTAGGCAGGGTCTCTTCGGCGACTTCGTTGATTGCGGCAATCGCCTCTGCCGAAGTGTAGCCGTCGGCCATCATGACATTGACCGAAATACTGTTGAACAGGTTGAAACGGCTGAGGGTAGGCGAACCGAGCACTTTCTCGATTTCGACGAACTGGCTCAGCGGCGCCATTTCGTTTCCGTTCCTGATGAATATTTCGTCCAGCGCAGTCTCGTCAAGCCTGAAATCGGCCGGGGCCTGCAACATTACCCTGTATACTTTCGAAAATCTGTTGAAGTTCGATACATACGAACCTCCGAAATAACTTCCCATCACGCTCAATACAGTGCTCGGGGAGACTCCGGCCATCTTGCATTTCGCGGCATCGATTTCAAGCCTGTACTGAGGGTAGTTGATGTTGAAGGAACTCATCGCCACGAGGACCTCGGGACGCTGGTTGAGCGCGGCAAGGAACGGACGGGTGTTGGCGTAGAAATCCTCGATTTTACCACCGGAACGGTCCTGAAGATACAACTCGACGGCATTACCG
>DEPW01000057.1:251-21020 GCA_002358965.1 Bacteroidales bacterium UBA3382 | reverse complement strand
TTCCTCGGCTATTACAAGAACGAGGAGGCGACCAAGGCGGCATTTACCGGGGACGGTTGGTTCAAGACCGGCGACATGGGCGTCATGGACAGCGACGGTTTCCTCTTTCTGCGCGGCCGTTCGAAGAGCATGATCCTCGGGCCGAGCGGGCAGAACATCTATCCCGAGGAGATAGAGGGCTCGATAAACAATATGCCGTATGTAGTGGATTCGTTGGTGATCGACGACGGCGGAGCGCTGACGGCGCTCATTTTTCCGGATTTCGATCTCGCCGAAAAGGACGGCATGAGCCTTGAAATCCTCGAAAGGACTCTGAACGAACAGATAAAGCTGGTGAACATGGAACAGCCTAATTATTGCCAGATCAAGAAAGTCGAAATACTTCCCGAGGATTTCGAGAGGACTCCGAAACGCAGCATCAAAAGATATTTGTACCAAAGAAACCCGCAATAAGATGTCAGAATCGAAATTTGATAGAAGATATTTGGAGATGGCCCATGTCTGGGCGAAAAACTCGTATTGCAGAAGGCGGCAGGTAGGGGCGCTGATAGTCAAGGAAAACATGATCATTTCCGACGGATACAACGGTACGCCTTCCGGCTTCGAGAATATCTGCGAGGACGAATACGGCGTCACCAAGCCGTATGTGCTCCACGCCGAGGCGAACGCAATCACGAAGGTGGCCAAATCCGGCAACAGCAGCAAGGGGGCCACGCTGTATGTGACCACATCTCCGTGCATGGAATGCGCGAAACTGATAATCCAGGCCGGAATATCGCGTGTGGTCTATTCGGACGAATACCATGTGACGGACGGAATAGACCTGCTTGCCCGTGCAGGGATAGAAGTGGTAAAATTGGAAGACTACAAGGAGGCAGACAGATAATGAACAACAAATTTTTCAGGGGCGCGGTCCTGACAATGACGGCCGTGATACTCGCGCTTGTCTTGGGAATCATCGTCATCCGTTCGTGGAATGACAGAAAGTACATATATGCAGGCTCCGGAGATTGGCAGAAACTGGATCTCGTACTGCAGCAGATAGAGGAAAACTATGTCGATACCGTCGACAAGGAGGCCATTTCCGAGGCCCTGATACAGAAGGCCCTGCAGGAGTTGGACCCTCATTCGGTATATCTTCCTCCGCAGGATCTCGAAGCCGCCGAAGAGGGGCTTCAGGGACAGTTTGATGGAATAGGCATAACCTTCAATGTCCCTTCGGATACCGCGATAGTCATCAGCACCGTTCACGGCGGCCCTTCCGAAAGGGCAGGCCTGATGTCCGGGGACAGGATCATCCGCATAGACGGCGATACTGTCGCAGGGGTGAAGATGCCGCAGGACTCGATGGTGTCGAGGATGCGGGGCCCGTCGGGGACAAAGGTCCTGATAGAGGTGAAACGAAGCGGTGTCGCAGACCTTGTGCCTTTCGAAATAGTCAGGGACAAGATACCGATGAAGAGTGTGGATTGCGCTTTCATGGTGAACGATACTACGGGATACATACGGCTGTCCAAATTCGCGAGGACTACCTATGACGAGTTCATGACTGCAGCGGCAAGGCTGAAGGCTTCGGGAATGAAGCGGCTGATATTCGATCTGAGGGACAATCTCGGCGGTTTCCTCGATCAGGCCTTGCTTCTGTCCAACGAGTTCCTCGGCAAGTACGAACTGATAGTCTATATGGAAGGCCGCAAGAGGGAGAGGGAGGATTTCCATGCCGACGGTTCCGGCTCTTACAAAGACATAAGGCTGGACATACTGATGAACGAGACTTCCGCGTCTTCGAGCGAGATATTCGCCGGAGCGATGCAGGACAACGACAGAGGGAAAATCTTCGGCCGCCGTTCGTTCGGGAAAGGCCTCGTGCAGGAGCCGATTTATTTTTCGGACGGTTCGGGCATAAGGCTTACTGTGGCCAAATACTATACTCCGTCGGGCCGTTCCATCCAGAAGCCGTACCGGCCTGGCATGGACGATGACTACAGGTATGACATCATAGAGCGATACCGCCACGGAGAGATGGTCGATGCCGACAGCATCAGGGTCAATGATTCGCTCGCCTTCAAGACCACGGGAGGGAGGACGGTCTACGGCGGAGGAGGAATCATTCCGGATGTTTTCGTGGGCATAGATACTACCGCGGTCAACGGCTTTTATGTCGAATGTGAAAAGAAAGGGCTGCCGGTAAGGTTCAGCGCGTTGATGAACGACCGTTACAGGGACCGCCTTTCTGCCGTGAAGGATTTCGACGGCCTGAATCTCCTGCTTGACGAGATTTGCAGCGAAGAGCGTTTCCTCGAATATGCTTCCGGGCAGGGCGTGACGGCTACGCGCGAAGAGTGGAACGCGATGAAAGGATACATAATGACCCAGGTGCGTGCCTTGACGGGCAGATATTCCCCTCTCGACGATGAGGCGTTCTACAGGATTTTCCTGGACATCGACCAGATCTTCCAGACGGCCCTTGCGGACGATACGCCTATCCTTTAGGCTGCGACGGCCGTCCTGCAGGAGCCGATTTGAATCGTGACAGTCTGTCGTCGATTATGCCCAGCAGCCATTTGGGGCATATCGCGAGGAATGGCTTCCCTATATGGTTGATGGTTCCGGGCATTGTGCCGCTTTTGCGCTTGAACATGGCTTTGAGGGCCTTCTCGGCGGCTTTTTCCGGGGTTATCATTATATGGAGCGACTTGGCTATGCCCATGTATTTTTCACTCAGTCCGATCAGAGGAGTGGCCACAGCTCCGAAATAGGCGACCGTTACCGAAACCCCGCTTCCCCGCAATTCCACGCTGAGGGCCCGGGAAAAGTCCCTCGTGTATCTTTTTGTCGCCGCGTAAAGCGCGATTCCCGGATAGGGCATCCATGCGGACAAAGACGAGATGTTGAGGATGTATCCCTTTCCCCTTGATTTCATGGCGGCAGCGAAATGGCGGCTCAGCACTCCCATGGTGATATTGTGCAGAGTGGTTATTTTCGCTATGTATCCTTCCGGCTGGTCGAGTATGTCCCTGTATGAAAATATTCCGGCGTTGTTTATGAGCACTTCGACTTCGACATTCATCCCTTCAATGTCCCTGATGAGCCTTTCAGCCCCATCCGCAGACGCGAGGTCCATGGCTATGGTGATGATGTCTTTGGCGTTTATTTCCGTCTTGAGCCTTTCCAGCCCTTCGGAATCAATGTCCGCCGCGATTATGCCATATCCTTTGGCGGACAGCGATTTTACATATTCCTTTCCCATCCCGGCCGCTGCCCCGGTCACTAAAGCGTATTGCAAATCAGGCATTTTTCAAATTATTCCGAAAAATTAAAAACATATAAAAGCAAAATCGTCGCAAATATAAGAAAAAGAGCTAACTTTGCAGGCTAAAATAGTATTTTGTATGGAGCATATAAGATGTTTGATCATAGGAGGAGGCCCGGCAGGCTATACTGCCGCGATTTACGCATCGAGGGCCAATCTTTCCCCTGTACTTTATGAAGGCATGCAGCCGGGCGGCCAGCTGACCACGACCACGGAAGTGGAGAACTTCCCCGGCTATCCCGACGGAGTGGACGGCACTGCGCTGGTGGACGACATAAGGAGGCAGGCCGTGCGTCTGGGAGCTGACATACGCCGGGGCGCCGTCACCAAAGCCGACCTGTCTTCACGGCCGTTCCGCATAGAGATAGACGGCCAGGCCGAAATCGAAGCCGAGGCGCTGATAATAGCTACCGGAGCGACTGCGAAGTATCTCGGCCTTCCGTCGGAAAACAGATTCCGCGGCATGGGCGTTTCGGCCTGTGCCACCTGCGACGGGTTTTTCTACAAAAAGAAGGATGTCGCAGTAGTGGGCGGCGGCGATACCGCATGCGAGGAAGCCACTTACCTTGCGAATATTTGCAATAAGGTATACATGATAGTCAGGCGCGATGTGCTGAGGGCGTCGAAGGCGATGCAGGACAAGGTGCTTGGCACGCCGAACATCGAGGTCCTCTGGAATTGCAATACGCAGGAGATACTCGGAGACCAGAGCGGCGTGACGGGCGTACGCATCGCAAGGAAGAATGGCGAGGTTTTTGATATCCCGATTCACGGATTTTTCCTGGCTATCGGCCACCATCCCAATTCGGATCTCTTCAAGGAGTGGCTCGATACGGACGAAATCGGTTATATCAGGACTCAGGGGACGAGTTCGCGTACAAATGTGGAAGGCGTCTTTGCTGCCGGCGATGTGAAGGATCCTAATTACCGTCAGGCGATTACAGCGGCAGCGTCAGGGTGCGTGGCCGCGCTTGATGCGGAAAGGTTCCTGTCGGCAAATCAATAGTCGGAAATGAAAAGGCATAAGGTAATAGCGATATTTTTTCCGGTCATCCTCGTTTCGGCGCTTTCGTCCTGCAAATCGCAGTACGAGCTGTTGCTGAACAGTACGGACAGCGACCTGAAGTACGAAAAGGCGTTCGAGTACTTCGACAACGGGAAGTACCGTAAGGCATCCGAACTCTTCGAGTCGCTTTCGCAGGTCTCGGGAGGGACGGACAGGGATGATACTGTCAAGTTTTATTGGGGGTATAGCAATTACCTGTACAGGGATTATGTGACGGCGGAGGCCAACCTTAAGTATTTCATCGACATCTATCCGCTCAGCCCGTTTACGGAATATGCCAAGTATCTGCGGATAGTCTGTCTGTACAAGGCGACTTACCGTTACGAACTCGACCAAATGCCGACTTATACGGCGATGGAGGCGATCAGCCGTTTCCTGATAGAGAACCCGGGCAGCGAACATTATGACGAATGCATCGCCATGCTCGACGAGCTTAACGACAGGCTGGACAAGAAGGCTTTCGAGTCGGCCAGGCTGTATTACATAATGGAAGATTACAAGGCTTCCAGGACTGCGTTCAGGAACATACTCAAGGATGATGCGGAAAACATATACAGGGAGGACATTCTGTACTATACGGCCATGTCGTCCTACGAGTTCGCCTTTAACAGCGTTCCGCAGAGGCAGAGGGAGCGTTATCTGACATTTGTCGACGACTATTTCAATTTTATCAGCGAATATCCCCAGTCGGACTACAGGAAGGAGCTGGACAACTGTTATTCGAAGGCCCAGAAGTACCTCGGACGGCACAAGGGTAAAGCCGATACGGAAGAATAAGAAAATTAAAAACAATATTATTTTACAAAGATGGATTACAACAACAAACAGATTCCGACGAACACCATCACAAGGAACCTTGCCGATCTGGCCGCTCCTACGGGAAACATCTATGAGACAACGATGATCATAGCCAAAAGGGCCAACCAGATAGCCGCCGAAATCAAAGTGGAATTGAAAGAGAAACTCGATGAGTTCGCTTCGCATGCGGACTCTTCGCTGGAAGAGACTTTCGAGAACAGGGAGCAGATAGAGATCTCCAAGTACTACGAGAAACTTCCGAAGCCTACTCTTGTCGCTACTCAGGAATTCATAGACAATGAATTGATTGTCAGGAAGGCTGCAGAGCACAAGGAAGAATGCTCAGAAGAATAAACATATCCAATTATATCCTGATAGACTCGTTGGACCTTCATCTCCCCGAAGGTCTGATTGTCGTAACGGGAGAGACCGGCGCCGGAAAATCGATACTTCTCGGTGCGGTTTCTTTATTGCTCGGAGCCAAAGCGGACATATCCATGCTCGGGGACAAATCGCGCAATTGTGTCGTCGAAGCCGAGTTCTCGGTCTGTCCGTCCTCCGAAATGGTTTCGCTGTTCGATTCCGAAGGTCTTGAATTCACCGGCGAAATCATACTCCGCAGGGTCGTTTCGCCGAGCGGAAGATCGCGGTCTTTCCTGAATGACGAACCTGTAAACATACAGTTCCTTTCTGCAATATCTTCGGCCCTTGTCGACATACATTCCCAACATCAGCATCTCATGCTTGCTGACGAGCGTTTCCGTATGTCTGTGCTCGATACATGTGCCGGCGACAAGGATTTGCTTGACGAGGTGGCGTCCTGCCATGCCCTCGTGTCCTCGTTGGATTCCAGGATAGCCTCTTTGGAGGCCGAAATCCAGGCCGCCTCGAAGGATAGGGACTACAGGCGTTTCCAGCTGGAAGAACTGGACAAGGCCAGACTGTCCCCCGGGGAGATGGAACAGCTGGAGGCCGAACAGAAAGAGCTTTCGCATGCCGAGGAAATCAAGGCTCTGACGGCTTCGGCGCTTTCGAGATTGTATTTCGGGGAATCCTCCTTTGTCCAGGAAATGAAAGAAAGCGTCAGGGACATCTCTAAAATAGCTTCGGCAATTCCCCGTTTCGAGCAGCTCGGTCAGAGGCTCGAATCGTGCCGTATCGAGTTGCAGGACATCGAAAGCGAGTTGGAATCGGCCATGGAGTCGGTGAATGTGTCTCCGGATCGTCTTGAAGAGGTTGACGACCGCTTGTCTCTGCTTTGGGATTTGATGAAGAAGCACTCGTGCCAGACAGTCGAAGAGCTCATCCGGAAGCGTGATTCGTTTGCAGCTTCGCTTTCACAAGAGGAGAATGCAGGTGCCTTGCTGGATTCCCTTAAAGCCGAGAGATGCAAGGAGTCGGAGCGGTTAGGTGTCTTGGCGGACAGGCTTCATTCGCTCAGGGTCAAGGCGGCCTCGGAACTGTCACCTGCCATCCGGCAGGCAATCCGTTCCCTTGAGATTCCATATGCGTCTTTTTCCATAGATGTCTCCATTGCACCGGAGATACGCCCCAATGGCAAAGACAGCGTGCGTTTTCTGTTTTCCTCTTCCCCGTCGATGCCGCCGGACGATGTTTCGAAGTCCGCTTCAGGCGGCGAACTTTCCCGTGTCATGCTTTGCATAAAGGCTTTTCTCGCCAGATACAAATCCATGGCGACCTTGATTTTCGACGAGATAGATACCGGGGTCTCCGGCAGCGCCGCTGACAAGATAGGAGTGTTGCTCGGAGAGATGGGGGCCAATATGCAGATCATGGCCATCACCCACCTTCCGCAGGTGGCTGCGCGCGGAAAATATCATTTCTGCGTACGGAAGCATGCCGCTTCGGACGGAAAGGCCGTGACTACCGTGCATTCGCTGTCGTCAAAGGAAAGGGTTGAGGAAATAGCCCGTCTTTTAAGCGGTTCCGAAATCACGGATTCGGCAAAGAAGAATGCCGAAGCTCTCCTCGAAGCCGCCGGGAACGGCGTTTAATATTCTTCGTTTTCGAGCATATAGTCCCCGCGGAATACCACTCTTCTTACGGCTTTGTTTTCGTAGCCGTTGTTTTCGCCTGTGCCGGTCTTCTCGAATCTCATGTCCGATTGGAGCAGATGCATCTTCTTCATGTCCTCGAGCCTTGTCCCTTCGTTTTTGCGCATGTATGCGGCCTTTGCGAAAAACATGAATGTGTCGTATCCCTGGAATGCGAAAGGAGTCGGTTCCGTATTGAACAGCGCCCTGTACTGGCTTACGAAACGCATCGTCGAAGGTTCGTCATAGTCTACATGATAGCCCATGGCTAAGTGGAGATTGATGTTGTGGTAATGCTCGGTCTCTATGGTCTCGAAACTTTTCAGCTTTGCAACGCCGTATGCCCTGATGATGTATTTGTCAATGGTGCACAGGGTGTTCAGATTGCGTACCGCGTCATTGACGAATGCCTCGTTTTCGGAGGCTATGACTATATGGTTGGTCTTATGGATGTCGAGGAATTTGCTTATGCTATGCTCGACCCCCCGTCCTTGGAGGATATTGTATGAAAATGTGCTGTATGCTATGCCGGCGTTGATCAGAGCGGTTTCGGCCATGGCTTTTTCCTCTCCTGCTGTCCCGCCGACCTCGGAAATGACGAGTACGGGAGCGTCGTATTCGTAGCTTTCCTTGATCCAGTCGGCTATGTTTTCGAACTGGGTCGATACCGAAACAGGCACCTGAATGAAATATGGGTTCCCTTCCGTAAGGCTCGCGGCTTTCGGGTCGAGAGGGGAGACGATTCCCATGTGCTTTTCCGTGCAGTATGGCAGCATCGGTCCGATGTCCCTGGTGTATACCGGCCCGATTATGAAGTCGCTGCCGTCTACGATGCCCTGGGAGGCTATGTCCTCGGTACTGTTGTATTCCTGGGTGTCGATGATGTTCATCTTCAATTCCATGCCCTTGCTCCCGAGTTCCCTGGCGGCCATCAGTGCGCCGCTGTAGAAGTCCAGATAATTCGGATTGCCGTTTTCGCCCTCTATTGCGCTGTCTATGGGCAGTATCAGTGATATCGTGATCTGCCCGGTGGTGGCGTAGTCTTCCCTGGCCTGTTCCGAATACTGGCTTTCGTCCTCTTCGGAGGAGGGCTGGACATGACCCTCTTCTTCATTGTTAACGGTTCCGGCCAGAGGTCCGCTGCCGGAGATGATGGCAATCACTGCCGGTACGAATTCAGGATCGGGAATCTTGAGTTCCTGTCTCTTTTTTACATATATGCTTTCGAGATTGTTGAATTCGATGATGAGTTCCTCGCTGACTTTGTATTTTTTGGCTATGGATTGCAGGTTTTCATACCACTTAACTTTGTGAATGAAGTAATCGATGCCGTCGAAGCGGTCTCCATCCGTTTCGGCTGCCTTGTCCTCTTCGAGAGGAATATCGGTCTGCGGCTTGGTCTCTGCGACCGACGGAACCGTCGGAATCAGCAATATGCTTCCGGCTTTCAGCTGACCGTCCTCTCCGAGCTGCGGATTGGCCCTGATGATATCTTCGGCGCTTACTCCGTATGCTTTGCTTATTGAGTACAGCGTCTGTTTTTCGATGACTTTATGAGCATAGTACAGCTTCCCGTCCATCCTTATCTTTTCGGCGGATATTGTGACCGGCGGCGCATCGTATGCCTGTGCGTTTGCATCGATGCCGGATGCCAGCACATATATGGAGAAGATTAATAAAGGTATCAGCCGTTTCATTTTCAAAGTGTGCTATAAAATTCGAGGAGTCTGTCGCAGAATGTCTTCCATGACAGCCGTTCTTTTTCTTTCGTGATGTTTTCCTTCATTCGCGCGATTCCTTCAGGATGGTCGAAATAATCCCTGATCGCGTCCGCTATCAGTGTCGGGTCCGGACTCCCGACCACCATGCCCGTGCCGCTTTCGCCTATCGCTTCGCGGAGTCCTCCGACATCGGTAGTGATCATCGGAAGGTCGAAATGGTATGAAATGGAGCTGATCCCGCTCTGGGTGGCGCTCCTGTAAGGCAGCACGCATACGTCGGCGGCGGAAAAATACCTGTTGACTTCGTCGTCCTTGACATATTGCGGGAAAAGCCGTATGCGCTCCTTTCCGGGGCAGGCGTCTATGAGCCTGGCGTATTTGTCAAAACTTCCGTAAGGCTCTCCGGCTATGATGAGCTGGTATCCGTCTCCGAGCCGTCCGAACGCTTCGATCAGTATGTCGAGCCCTTTGTATTCGCGTATGAGGCCGAAAAACAGGATGTTCTTCATTCCCGGTTCCAGACCCAGCGTCTTCTCGGCTTCCGGGCGTGGAAGCCTTTTGCCGAAATGGCTGTACAGAGGGTGCGGGGAAACGATGAAATCGGCGTCGGGCTTGAGTGCGGTCAGATCCTTTCCGACCGCATCGCACAAGGTGACGCAGCCGCTGCATCCCTCAAGGAAATATTTGGTAAGCGGAGTGTCGAAAAAATGTCTCTCGTGAGGTACGACATTGTCCAGTATGGAGATTACCTTGCAACCATCCTTCTTAAGGCGTCTTGCGACAAAGCCTAACGACGGTGCGAAAAAGGACATCCAGTAGCGGATGATCACCAGGTCGGGTTTCCAGTCCTTTATGCGTCTTGCGGCGGATATGTAAGTGAAAGGATTGATCGTGTCGAGTATGCGGCAGGAATCTATCTTGTCGGCGACATCGTCGTCCGCCACATATTGGGTCTTTCCCGGAAAGAGCAGCGACGGATATTGGCGTTTGAAATTGAACGCCCTGACGTCGTGCGACTTTCCCAGTTCCCTGAAAATGCAGGCGTTGAACTGCGAAATGCCTCCCCTGTACGGATAGAAACACGATAGTATCGCGATTTTCACTTTATTTCTTCTTGTTGCTCGTATATTCTTCGTTGAGCCCCGCTATGATGTCGTCGCTTATGTCAAGGGCGGCATTTCCGAGGATGATGGTGTTGGTGGCGGCATCAGTGGTGAATATGACGGAGTAGTTTTTGGATTCATTGTATCTTGCGACATAGTTCCTGATGTCTTCCATGATGTTGTTGTTCATTACGAAAGTTTCCTCCTGGAGCTCTTGCTGCTTCTGGTAAACATAAGTGTTGAGTTCCTGCTCTTTTTGAGCGAGGTCCATCTGCTGGGCTTCGGCTACGGATCTTGTCATGAGACCTTTGCTCACCTTGTCCTGGAAGGTGGTGACTTCGCTTTCGAACTGTTTGCCTCTTCTGTCTATGTCGCTTTGGATTCCGTCCGCCTTTGTCTCTATGGCCGTTTTCATGTCATTGTATCTGTCATATTCGGCTATGACCCTGTCCAGCTGTATGTAAGCTATTCCGCTGGTGTTGGCTGCGACTTTGGTGCTGTCGGATGTTGCCATTTCATGTCCGGTCTGTGCCGGGGATGTGAACATGACAACGGCCATCGCGATGACGGCAAGGATGGAGACGATGCTTAAGATTAATGGAATCTGTTTCATTTTCTTTATCAATTAATAATTTATGGATTTCAAGCTGCAAATATAGCATTTATTTTTTGTCGATGGCATCCAAATACGCCCTGATGGTCTTTTCCAGTCCCATGTAAAGTGCGTCGCAGATGATGGCGTGGCCGATCGACACTTCGTCCAGAAACGGTATCCTGCTCACAAAATAGGCCAGATTGTCCAGGTTGAGGTCGTGGCCGGCATTGATGCCGAGGCCGCACAGCCTTGCGGCGTCGGCGGCTTTCAGGTAAGGCTCTATGGCATGTGCGGGACCTGCCGCATAGTTGCGGGCATAGGATTCGGTGTACAGTTCGATCCTGTCGCAGCCGCACAGGGCCGCTCCTTCTATCATCTCGGGGATCGGGTCGGTGAAGATCGAGCTTCTTATCCCGTTACGCCTCAATTCGGAGCATATTTCGGTAAGGAACCCTTTGTTTTCAATCGTATTCCATCCGGCATCGGATGTTATTGCGTTTTCCGCATCGGGCACCAAGGTCACTTGCGCAGGCTTTACCGACAGTACAAGTTCCATGAACTTCGGTATGGGATTTCCTTCGATGTTGAATTCCGTATGTATTGCCGCCTTTATGGCCGGAACATCGGAATACCTTATATGCCTTTCGTCGGGTCTCGGATGTACTGTTATGCCCTGTGCCCCGAATCTTTCACAGTCGCATGCGGCTTTGAGCACATCCGGCATGTTGCCGCCCCTGGCATTGCGCAGGGTGGCTATTTTGTTGATATTGACACTTAATTTTACCATAATGCCGCAAAATTATACATTTTATGTTATTTTATATACGGTTGTCCGCATTCCGCTACGAAATTCCGAACCCTCTGTCATCCGGCGTTTCTGCGAAGAGACTGATAATTAGTTGATTGCTGAAATATCGAGATGGCTCATTCGGTCCGAACGGGCAAGCGTGCTTTCGCAGGGTAAGCGAGTATTCCGCCAGGCCTTGGGGGTAATCTTGCGGATAATCAATTTTTATATTATTTTTGAAATCTGAATTGTCATTTATCGGATTGTCGGATGAAAGCAGCATTGTTCGCGAGGGAGGTCTCGGCCCATATGATGGAGGTGGCGGACGCTTTTTCTTCATCTTTGAGGCGGGAGGGCATCGAGGATGCCGGTTTTTTCAGTATCGGTGACGCGCTTCCGTCCGGGGCGGACATCATCCTGAGCCTCGGCGGAGACGGGACATTGCTGTCGCTACTGCCGATTGTCAAGGATGCCGGAGTGCCGGTGGCGGGAGTGAATTACGGCCGTCTCGGTTTTCTGTCGTCGTCGGCTCCTAAAGAGGTCGTAAAGGCTTTGTCCGAAGGTGCATATACGATTGAGAAGCGGACGCTGGTCGAAATCCGCGGGCTGCAAGGAAGAGAAGGGATTTACCCATATGCCCTCAACGAGGTGGCCGTGCACAGGATAGGCGCGGCGATGCTCGGCGTGGAAGTCTCGGTAGACGGGATGTCGTTGCCGACATATTGGGCCGACGGTCTGCTCGTGGCGACGAGTTCCGGCTCTACGGCGTATTCGTTGAGTGTGGGCGGCCCTATTGTCTTTCCGGGGTCCAAGGTCCTGATTGTTTCGCCGATAGCCCCGCACAACCTGAATGTCAGGCCTATTGTGCTTCCGGACAATTCGAAGATATCCATAAGGCTGCATTCGAGAGACCCCAAGGTGTCCTTCTCTCTTGACAACAGGCAGTGCACCGTGGACAGTTCCGTCGGACTGGAGGCGTCCGTAGCTCCGTTTACTTTCAATCTGGTGCGTATCCCCGGGGGCGAATTCATCAATGCCCTCACGGGAAAGCTGTTTTGGGGATACGATATTAGGAATAATTCATGATTTTCAGTTTGTTGTTACAATGAAAGACAAAACCATAGAAAACATACCCGCCCATGTGACGATCATAATGGATGGCAACGGCCGCTGGGCCAAAGAGAGGGGTATGGAACGCATCTTCGGACATCGGCATGGTGCCGAAAGTGTCCGCGAATGCTGCAAGCTGGCCCTGACTTACGGAGTGAAATATCTCAGCCTGTTCGCATTTTCGGAGGAAAACTGGGGGAGGCCAAAAGAGGAGGTGGACGCTTTGATGGCTCTGATGCTCAGCTCGCTTGTCAACGAGAGGAATCTGTTCATGGAAAACTCCATACGCTTCCGCGTCATAGGGGAGAAAGCCGGAATCTCGCAGGAAATCCTCCAGAAAATCGGCGAACTTGAACGCGATACGGCCGGTTTCGATGCGATGACGCTTGTGATTTTCTTCAATTACAGCGGAAAATGGGATCTTGCCCAAGCAGCTGCGGCATGTGCGGAAGAAGCGGCAGAGTGCGCGTCGGAGGGCCGGCCGGTTCCGGTGGTGGACAAAGAGCGTTTTGCTTCCTTTCTGGCGACCGCCGGCATTCCGGACCCGGATTTGCTGATACGCACTTCGGGGGAAAAGAGGCTGAGCAATTTCATGTTATGGCAGTGCGCCTATACGGAGTTTTATTTTACGGATGTTTTCTGGCCTGATTTTAGAGAGGACGAGTGGGTCTCTGCCTTGAAATCCTTTTCGAATCGTCAGAGGCGTTATGGCAAAATAAAATAATTGCGTATATTTGCGCGTTAAAGTCAAAAAGGAAAGATGATGAGATATGTGCTTTCTCTTGCTATGGCCCTGTTCCTTTGTGTCATAGGCTATGGGCAGGAGATGGTTCCGGTAACGGTGGATTACAACAATCCCAAAGAGTATGTGGTTTCCGGGGTCGATGTCAACGGCAATGTCCAGTTCGGAACAAAGCAGATAATCGATCTGACGGGCTTGGCCGTAGGCATGAAAGTCATGGTTCCCGGAAGCGATCTGACATCCATCGTCAAGCGTCTGTGGAGCCAGAGGTACTTCGATGATGTCAGCCTTAACATATACACGAAAGATCCGGCTTCGGACAGTGCGTATTTCGTCATTAACATAGTAGAGCGTCCGCGTATCTCGCGATGGCGCTTCGAAGGTATCCGCAAAGGGGAGAGGGACGACTTGAACGAAAGGCTGAAATTCCGCCGCAATGACGAAGTGTCCGAATATGTGATCGAAACCTCCAAGGATATCATCACGAGGTATTTTAAGGAAAAAGGTTTCGGACTCGTCGAAGTCGATGTCCTGGTACAGAGAGACTCGATAATCAAGAAAGGCGTACAATTGGTCTTCGACATCGACAAAGGACCTAAGGTAAAGATAGGCAAGATATCGTTCGAAGGCGTTACCGGCATTAAAGAGTACAGGCTCGAGAAATCCATGAAGAAGACAAAGGACAAGAGCTGGTACAACTTCTTCCATTCGAAAAAATTCAACGAAGAAGAGTATGAAAACGACAAGGCGAACCTGATAACCGCCTTTAACGAATTGGGCTACCGTGATGCCAAGATAATAAAGGATTCGATTTACAAGATGCCCGAGCCGGGGAGGATCGGGATCGTCTTCACGATAGACCAGGGCAAACGGTATTATTTCAGGAACATTACCTGGACAGGTAACTCCGTCTATACCGCCGAGCAACTGCAAAGTCTCCTGATGATCAAGAAGGGCGACATCTATGACATGGTCACGATGCAGCACCGTCTGTACGGCGGAGGCAAGCAGACGGATATGGACATAACCAAGCTCTATATGGACGAGGGGTATCTGTTTTTCCATGTCACCCCAGTGGAAGTCAATATCGAAAAGGACTCGGTAGATGTGGAGATGAGGATAGTCGAAGGCAAGCCGGCCACGCTTAACAATATAATCATCAACGGAAATACGATAACCAACGAGAGGGTCATCCGCCGCCAGCTGTTTACCCGTCCCGGCTATCTTTTCAGGCGTACCGAGTTCGAGCGTTCCATAAGGGAAATCGCTTCTCTGGGCCAGTTCGACCCTGAATTCGCCATGAGCGAGGCAGGATATTCGCTGATACCGGACCAGCTCAGCAGCACGGTGGACATCGCTTACAATGTAGAGGAGAAACCGAGTTCGCAATTCGAGCTTTCCGGCGGTTGGGGCGGCAATACTTTCGTGCTGACGCTCGGGTTGAGCTTCAACAATTTTTCCGCGAGGAGGATGTTCGAGAAAGGCGCATGGCGTCCTGTCCCTCTCGGCGACGCCCAGTCGTTGGCGATAAGATTCCAGACCAACGGTACCTACTATACGGCGCTGTCGGCGAGTTTTACGGAGCCGTGGCTCGTGGGAAAGAAACCGACTTCGCTAAGCATGTCCCTGTATTATACGAGACAGACCAATTCCAACTATTTCTTCCTGACCAACGACGAGTATATGGAAGTATACGGTTTTGCGGCAGGAATAGGTACGAGGCTGAAGTGGCCGGACAACTATTTTGTGCTGTACAATCAATTGAGCTGGCAGTCATACAAACTGAAAGACTGGCCGTACAATTTCATCTTCGATACCGGAGTGTCGCACAATGTAAGCTGGACCATCAACCTTTCGAGGAACTCGACCGACCAGATCATCTATCCTCGTTCCGGTTCCGAATTCGTGCTCGGCCTCCAGCTGACGCCTCCTTATTCGCTGTTCAGACCGAAAAACACCAATTACAACGGGATGACGGCCCAGGAGCGGTACAGGTGGATAGAGTATCACAAATGGACTTTCAAGGGGACCGTATATACGAAGCTTTTCGATGATTTGGTGCTCATGGCACGCGCCCAGTTCGGATATCTCGGCTATTACAACCGTAATCTGGGGTACTCTCCTTTCGAGGGCTTCCTGCTCGGCGGTGACGGTATGTCCGGTTACAGCACTTACGGAACGGAGGTCATATCGCTCAGGGGTTATGAAAACTATTCGCTTACGCCATATCTGCCGTCGCGGTACAACAGTTCCGGTTACGCTTACGCCGGCAATGTATACGACAAGTTCACCTTGGAGCTCAGGTATCCTGTGATGATGCAGCCTCAGTCTACGATATATGTCCTCGCCTTCCTCGAAGGAGGTAACGCCTGGTCGGACATCCGTGATTTCAATCCGTTCCAGATCAAGCGTTCGGCAGGCGTAGGCGTCAGAGTGTTCCTCCCTATGGTCGGCCTGCTGGGCGTCGACTGGGGATACGGGTTCGACGCCCTTCCGGGGCAGAAGAAGAGCCAGATACACTTCGTGATAGGCCAGCAATTCTAAAACGAAAAATATGAATTTAAAACAGTTGATATGAAGAAAATTTTGTTTGTTATCGCAGCCTTTTTGGTATCCATGGCTGCAGCCGATGCGCAAGACCTCAAATTCGGCTTTGTGAATTATGACGAGATAGTCATGCTGATGGCCGAGACGGATTCGGCAAGGGCCAATATGGAAGTGGCCCAGAAAGATGCCGACGAAACTTTCCAGGCAATGGTCGAGGAGTACAACATGAAGGTCGAACAGTACCAGCAGAAATCCTCTACATGGACTCCGGCTGTCCGTGAAAGCAAAGAGCGCGAACTGACCGAGATGGGACAGCGCATAAACGATTTCCAGCAATCCATACAGGTGGAGCTGGCGCAGATGCAGCAGAACCTGATGCTCCCTATCTACCAGAAGGCTTCAGAGGCAGTGAACAAGGTTTCCAAGGCGAAGGGCCTTTCGTTTGTGTTCAACAGTACATCGCTGCTGTATTACGACCCTGCACAGGGAACCGACCTAACGGCCGACCTGAAGAAGGAACTCGGCATACCTGCGGACAAAGTGCTTAACATACCGCAGCAGGGCGCCATGTAATCCGGCGGCTTCAGGCGCAATTACGAATACCGGTGTGGCCGTGGACGGAATCGGATTCCGCCGCGGCCGGCCTTTTTTGCATAAAGAGATAAATTTGTTGAAAATAATCAGTAAGATTAGAAAAATTGTTTACATTTGCGCATTATTTTAATGTAAATACTAAAAAAGTATAAGTTATCATATCTAATTTTCAATTATGCAACACAAGGTTATTGATGTTAATGATGTTGTGATAAGGTTCGCGGGAGATTCCGGAGACGGCATGCAGTTGACCGGTACGCTTTTCGCCGATACTTCCGCTTTGTTGGGGAACCAGCTGTCGACTTTCCCGGACTATCCGGCGGAAATCAGGGCTCCTCACGGAACCATATCAGGTGTTTCGGGCTTTCAAGTGCATATCGGCCATACTGAAGTCACGACTCCGGGCGATTACTGCGATGTCCTGGTGGCTATGAACCCGGCCGCGCTCAAAGCCAATGTCAAATGGTGCAAACCTACCGCAACGATTATCATAGATTCGGACACTTTTAATGAAGAAGGGCTGGCCAGGGCCGGTTACAAGACCGATGATCCGGTGGTCGAGCTCGGAATCGGCGACAGGAACCTTGTGTTCTCTCCGATAACCACGCTCACCAAGGAGAGCCTCAAGGACAGCGGGATGGACAATAAGGCTGTAATCAAATGCAAGAACATGTTCACTCTCGGCATGTGCTGTTTCATCTTCGGCCGTCCTCTGGAATTCATAGACAAATATCTTGAGCGCAAATTCGCGAAGAAGCCGGCATTGATAGAGCCTAACAAGAAGGTGCTCTTCGACGGTTTCAATTATGCTTCGAACATACAGGCGATACCTAACACATATGTTGTCGCCCCAGCCCGGTACAAGAAGGGGACATACCGGAACATCACCGGAAACCAGGCTGTGGCATGGGGGCTCATAGCCGCTTCCGAAAAGTCCGGAAGGCATCTTTTCTGCGGCTCTTACCCTATCACTCCCGCAACAGCCATCCTCGAGGAACTCGCCATACACAAGAATCTCGGAGTCAAGACGCTTCAGGCCGAAGACGAGATAGCCGGCATCTGTACGGCGATAGGCGCTTCCTATGCGGGAGACCTTGCGGTGACCACCACCTCGGGCCCGGGACTTTCATTGAAATCCGAGGCTCTCGGACTTGCCGTAATCACGGAGCTTCCGTTGGTGATAGTGGATGTGCAGCGCAGCGGCCCTTCTACCGGCATACCTACCAAGACGGAGCAGACGGATTTGAACCAGGCGCTCTACGGCAGGAACGGCGAATGCCCTATAGCCATCGTTGCGGCGCACTCTCCTTCCAATTGTTTCGATGCGGCCTTCAATGCGGCAAAGCTTGCTCTCGAACACATGATGCCTGTGATACTGCTTTCCGAAGGCTTCCTCGGAAACGGTTCGGAGCCATGGCGCATACCTTCAATGAAGGATTATCCTGAAATCAAACCTCCGATCATCACTTCTTGCGAGGGCGCTTTCAAGCCGTTCGAGCGCGATCCCGAGACTTTCGTCCGTAAATGGGCGCTTCCGGGGACCAAAGGCCTCGAACACAGGGTAGGCGGCCTTGAGAAGAACCATGACGGGGTGATTTCCTCCGATCCTCTCGTGCACGAGATGATGGTGCGCGAAAGAGCGGCGAAGGTGGCAAAAGTGGCGGATTTCATACCTGAGCAGTCTGTCATAGGCGAGAAGACCGGCGACATCCTCGTAGTAGGGTGGGGCGGTACTTTCGGACACCTGTACTCGGCAGTACATGCCCTTCAGGAGGAAGGCAAGAGCGTGAGCCTTGCGCACTTCGACTATATCAATCCGCTTCCTAAGAACACCGGGGAGGTGCTGTCCGGCTTCAAGAAGATCATCGTATGCGAACTCAACAGCGGACATTTCGCAGGCTATCTGAGGAACAGATTCCCTCAGTTCACATACCATCAATACAACAAGGTTCAGGGCCAGCCGTTCATCGTGACAGATGTGGTGGCTGCCATAAGGGCGATCATGTAAAAACAATTTCGGAAAAACAGATTATGGAAAAATATACTGTACAAGATTTTAAAAGCAACCAGGAAGTGAGATGGTGTCCGGGTTGCGGCGACCATGCGGTACTTGCCTCTATCCAGAGAGCCCTTCCTGAAGTAAGCGAAGCCCTCGGATATGCCAAAGAGAGATATGTGTTCGTTTCCGGCATAGGCTGTTCGTCGAGGCTTCCATACTATATGAATACTTTCGGCTTCCACAGCATCCACGGCAGGGCGACGGCCATTTCGACCGGAATCAAGGTTGCCAATCCGACGCTGACTGTTTGGCAGGCTACCGGCGACGGTGACGCCTTGGCGATCGGAGGAAACCATTTCATCCACGCCATAAGGAGGAATATCGATATCAATATCATATTGTTTAACAACAGGATATATGGTCTGACGAAAGGACAGTACTCCCCGACTTCGAAGCTCGGGGCGATAACGAAGACTTCGCCTTACGGTACCGTGGAGCATCCGTTCAATCCTGGTTCTCTTGTGCTTGGCGCGAAGGGTACGTTTTTTGCAAGGAGCCTCGATGTCGAAATCAAACTTTCGTCGGAAATCATGGTGAGGGCTGCCGCGCACGACGGGACCTCCGTAGTTGAAATGTTGGTCAATTGTGTCATTTTCAATGATGGCGCCCACAAGGAGATATCGGATAAGGAATGGAGGGCGGACAGGACCATCGTCCTTCATGACGGTGAGAAGATGATCTTCGGTAAGGATCGGGACAAAGGCCTCGTTCTTGACGGACATAAGCTTAAGGTAGTGACCATAGGCCAGGACGGGATTACCGAAGACGACATCCTGACGCATGACTCGCATGCCGACAATCTCGGCCTGCAGATGATGCTCGCCGATATGAAATATCCTGAATATCCTGTGGCTCTGGGCGTTATCAGAGATGTCAAGGATATTACCTACGACGATGCGGTGCGCGACCAGCTTGCCGAAGTCGAAGCGAAAGCCAAAGTGCATTGTGTCGACGATTTGTTGCACAGCGGGTCGACATGGGAAGTCGAGTAGGGCTTTTTGTCGGGTTGATTTTGTAGTTCATTTGTAACACTTTAATACATAAAAAGATGAAGACATCAGAAATTATGGCTAAACTTCAGGCGAAGTACGGCCAGGAAAAAGAGTACCTCCAGGCAGTTCAAGAGGTGCTCGAGTCAATCGAGGATGTTTACAACCAGCATCCTGAATTCGAAAAAGCAAAGATCGTCGAGCGTCTCGTAGAGCCTGACCGTATCTTTACTTTCCGTGTAACCTGGATCGATGACAAAGGCGAAGTTCAGACTAACCTCGGTTACCGTGTACAGTTCAACAGCGCGATCGGACCTTACAAGGGAGGTCTCCGTTTCCATAAGGCAGTTACCCCTTCAATGTTGAAATTCCTCGGTTTCGAGCAGACTTTCAAAAACGCTTTGACCACTCTCCCTATGGGTGGCGCGAAAGGCGGTTCGGACTTCGACCCTGTTGGAAAATCCGACGCTGAAATCATGCGTTTCTGCCAGGCTTTCATGCTCGAACTCTGGAAATGCATAGGTCCTGACCAGGATATCCCTGCAGGCGACGTAGGTGTCGGCGGCCGTGAGATAGGTTTCCTCTATGGAATGTACAAAAAGCTCGCACGCGAATACAACACAGGCGTCCTCACAGGTAAAGGAGCAACTTGGGGAGGCTCTATCCTCCGTCCTGAAGCAACCGGTTTCGGTGCCCTCTATTTCACCCAGCACCTTCTCCACAAGGCCGGAAAAGACATCCAGGGCAAGACTGTGGCACTTTCAGGCTTCGGTAATGTCGCTTGGGGCGCAGCTACAAAAGCTAAACAGCTCGGTGCAAAGGTCATCGCTATTTCAGGCCCTGACGGAGTATGCCAGATTCCTGACGGTATTACCGACGAGATGATCGACTATATGTTGGTTATGCGTGCTTCCAACAGGAACAAAGTGGAAGACATGGCTGTCAAATTCCCTCAGCTCGCAAAATTCACTCCTGGCAAGAAGTCCTGGAGCGTAAAATGCGACATCGCACTTCCATGCGCATTCCAGAACGAGCTTAACGGCGACGATGCAAAAGAGCTCATCGCCAACGGTACATGGTGCTGCTGCGAAGTTTCGAACATGGGCTGTACTCCTGAAGCAATCCACACCTTCCAGTCCAACGGCATCCTCTTTGCCCCTGGTAAGGCAGTCAACGCCGGCGGCGTAGCTACTTCAGGTCTCGAAATGACCCAGAACGCTTCGCACATCAGCTGGTCTGCTCAGGAAGTAGACGACAAGCTCCACTTCATCATGCAGAGCATCCACGAGGC
>DEPW01000057.1:0-145 GCA_002358965.1 Bacteroidales bacterium UBA3382 | reverse complement strand
ATGCTCGAGCAGGGTATCATCTAATATCCGAGTAGAAGATTTCATAGGACGGGACGGCCCGAAGATTTTTCAGCGGCCGTCCCGTTTTTTTGTGCTTACATGGGGATGTGAGCACGGCGACAGGCCTTGCAGTGCGTTCTGGAGG
>DEPW01000109.1:2794-9154 GCA_002358965.1 Bacteroidales bacterium UBA3382 | reverse complement strand
TTCATTGATTCTTTTGCCATATCGTAATCTTTAATTATTATGTTTCTTGAAAGGCAGACCGAATTCACGCAGAAGGGCATGAGCCTCTTCGTCAGTCCTGGCCGTAGTCACGAATGTGATTTCCATACCCATCACCTTCGTAATCTTGTCTATGTCTATTTCAGGGAAGATGATCTGCTCCTTGATTCCGAGAGTGTAGTTGCCCCTGCCGTCGAACTTCTCTGCGACACCGTTGAAGTCACGGATACGCGGAAGGGAAACCGCAATCAGCCTTTCGAGGAACTCGTACATCTTTGTCGAACGGAGCGTAACTTTAACACCGATAGGCATGCCCTTACGGAGTTTGAAGTTGGATATGTCTTTCCTTGACAAAGTCTGAACCGCTTTCTGTCCGGTTATCTGGGTGAGTTCCTGCTGAGCTACTTCGATAAGTTTCTTGTCTGCCGTAGCACTGCCGATACCCTGGTTGATGCTTATTTTGACCAGCTTAGGACACTGCATCACCGTAGAGTACGCAAACTCTTTCATCAATGCCGGAACTATTTCGTCCTTGTATTTCTTCTGCATTGTAGGGACATATCCCTTAGGCGCAAGTTGCTGCCCAACTGTAGTCGTCTTCTTTGCCATTACTTGATCTCCTCTCCTGATTTTTTAGCATAACGAACAAGCTTGCCATTCTCACCGATACGGCGTCCTATCCTTGTCGGAACCCCTTTCACCGGATCCAACGGATTAAGATTGGAGATATGGATGCTTCCCTCTTTCTTAATGATTCCGCCCTGAGGGTTCTTAGGGTTCGGTTTGGTGTGCTTGCTGATGATGTTAACGCCTTCCACGATTGCCCGTTCTTTTTCCGGGAACACCTCAAGCACCTTTCCGGTCTTGCCTTTGTCATTACCGGAATTGACATATACCATGTCGCCTTTTTTGATATGCAATTTTCTCATAACTATATCTTTTTAAAGTACCTCAGGTGCCAAAGAAACGATTTTCATATAGTTTTCCCTCAACTCCCTGGCAACCGGTCCGAAAATACGTGTTCCACGGACCTCTCCCTGGTTGTTGAGCAATACGCAAGCGTTGTCATCGAAACGGATATAAGAACCGTCCGGCCTGCGGATTTCTTTCTTGGTGCGGACCACCACGGCTTTGGAGACCGATCCTTTCTTCGCATCTCCGCCAGGTATCGCGCTCTTTACTGCGACCACGATCTTGTCGCCTACCCTAGCATAACGGCGGCGGGTACCCCCAAGTACGCGGATGCAGAGAACTTCCTTTGCACCGCTGTTGTCTGCCACCTGTAAACGTGTTTCCTGCTGTATCATTATTACTTAACTTTTTCTACGATTTCTACTAACCTCCAGCACTTTGTCTTGCTCAAAGGACGAGTTTCCATGATACGTACCGTATCGCCTTCGCTGCACTCGTTCTTCTCGTCATGTGCCACGAACTTTGTTGTCTTGGTTACGAACTTGCCGTAAATCGGGTGCTTAACCTTTCTGTGGACAGCCACCACAATGGATTTGTCCATCTTGTTGCTGACTACTATGCCTACTCTTTCTTTACGAAGATTCCTTTCCATTTCCGGGTCTTATTTAGTTCTGTTTTTCTTTTTCAGTAAGGATGGTAAGCATACGGGCTATATCCTTCCTCATCTTCTTAATCTTGGAATTGTCATCCAGTGGAGAGATGGCATGATTGAGCCTCATGGTAAGGAGCTCATCTTTTGTTGCCTCGATACGGTCGCGCAGATCGGCCACCGACATTTCACGAATTTCTGCTGGTTTCATTACCTGTTCCTCCATTAAATAAATTATTCCACATAATCCCTGCGTACCACAAACTTTGTGAGAACCGGCAATTTCTGCGCACCGAGACGGAGAGCCTCTTTGGCGATCTCCATAGGGACGCCCTCTGCCTCGATCAGGACACGACCAGGAGTAACCGGAGCCACGAAACCTTCCGGATTACCTTTACCTTTACCCATACGCACTTCGGCCGGCTTCTTGGTATAAGGCTTGTCAGGGAAAATCCTGATCCAAATCTTACCCTCACGCTTCATATAACGCACCACCGCCTGACGTGCTGCCTCTATCTGCTGACCGGTCAGCCAGCAGCTCTCAAGAGTCTTGATTCCGAAAGAGCCGAACGCAAGCTGGTTGCCCCTCTGGGCCATTCCTTTCATGCGGCCTTTCTGCTGCCTCCTGAATTTTGTTTTCTTTGGTTGTAACATCTTTCTATTACTTTTAATTAACTTTCTGATTACCAATGAATTGGATACACGGGTACACAATTCAAGGGATGCAAAGATACGACATTTTTTTGAAATACAAATTTTTCTTGAGGAAAATTTATTTTTTTGGTACAAAAAATTTGAATATTAAAAGCAGTATTCTCAACACATTACGATACATGAAAACTTTCGTTCGGTACGATTTTGGCATAAAAAAGCCTCCGGATTTCCAGGAAGCGGCACAAAGACGCCGCAAAAGGAAAACATTTTATAATTTTGCAGGATATGAAAACATATACGGCAATATCCCTGATAGCCGCCGTATTGCTGGCGGCGCTGGCCTGCCCCCGGGAAGCCGGAGCGCAGGACATCGCGAACATGCCGCTCTACAGTGTATCCCCGGAAGGGGACACCATATACCAATGCACGATAGCCGAAGCCAAGATATACGCAAGGCTTCCGAAACAGAGGGGACGCTACTGGCGGAAATATTACCGCGATGTCGAGAATTTCGGCAGGACATATCCCTACGCCCTGATGGCCAAACAAATCCTCATGGAGACGGACAGCACTATATTTTCAGAAGACTTTTCAAGGTTCAAAAGGGAAAAATTCATCAGAAGCGTGGAGAAAGACCTCTTTGCGAAATTCGAAAAGCCGCTGCGCAGCATGACCGTGAGCCAGGGGAGGATGCTCATGAAACTGATTGACAGAGAAGTCGGAATCACCTCTTACAATATAATCAAGGACTATAAAGGAGGGATAACCGCCGGATTCTGGCAAGGCGTGGCGAAACTGTTCGGCTCGGATCTCAAGAAACCTTACGACAAAGACGGCGAAGACGCGAGGCTCGAAGAGCTTGTGGAAATATGGGAAGCAGGCGAATACGAAGCCCTGTACTACTCATTGTTCTGGAAATACCCCGATTTCATACCGGATTCTTTCTCGAAAGACAAATAGTTCCGTCCGTGTATCCAGTCGCCCAGCACGAACAGCTCCCCTCCGCTTTCGACCGGCATGTGGGCCTGGCAATGATAATGCCCGAACACATAGTAATCTATGCCGCCGTTCATCGCTCCGAAATCGTCCGCAAAGCGGTATAGGGGTTCGTCCTTGCCCCTGAAGGTGTAGTCCGCGCCCCTGGCCAGCCTGTTGTGCTTGGACCAGTTGTTGCCGATCCTGAAGGCGATCCATGGATGGAGCATGGAAAACAGCCTCTGGGCTATCGCATTGTGGAACACCGCCCTGAGGAACTTATAGCCTCTGTCTCCCGGTCCCAGGCCGTCACCGTGCCCTATGCAGAACCGCTTGCCTGCGATGTCCACTATGAAAGGCTGATCGAGAGGTACCATCCCTATCTCGTCGCGGAAATAACCGTATGTCCACACATCATGGTTTCCCTGGAAGAAACAGACTCTCACTCCCCTGTCCACCAGGGATGCCAAAGCGCCGAGAAGCCGTACATAGCCTTTTGGCACCACATCGCGGTACTCGTACCAGAAATCCCAAATATCGCCAAGGAGATAAAGCGCGTCCGTATCCTCCGGCAACGATTCGACAAAAGCGGTAAAATCCTTCTCGCGCCGACGGGGATCGCCGGCTTTCAGCCCAAGATGCACATCGGCAACAAAAAAGACCTTTCCCATGAGCAGCTGCTTAAGAAAGATACTCGAACACGAAACAGAACGCGGCAGCGAGCACGCAATAGGCCGAGAACCATGACAGCTTGGCCTTACGCACTATCCCGATCATGAACCTGCAGGCGAACAGACCGGACAGGAAGGCCGACAGGAAGCCCACTATCAGAGCCGTCGCTCCGGCAGATGACGACTTCACATCGCCGGAAACCACCGAAAGGAAGGCCTCGCCCAATATCGGTATGATGACCATCAGGAACGAGAAGGCCGCCACCTGGGAACGCTTGGCTCCGGAAAGGAGTCCGGCCGCAATGGTAGACCCCGACCTCGAAAGTCCGGGCATCACGGCGAAAGCCTGGGCGACACCCATGATCATGGCGTCCTTGAAACCGAGATCATGCGAGCGGGCATTGTGCCTCTTCGTAATACGATCTGACAAAAACAGCAGAAGCGCCGTAAGCAGAAGCATGGCCCCTACGACGACAAGGCCCGAACCGAAAACGGCTTCGACCTCGTCTTTGAAGAACAGCCCGACTATCATCACCGGTATCAGCGACACGGCTATCTTGGCGATATATTTGGTCTGCTCGTTGTATTTGAACCTGAACAGGCCGCACAGCAGATCCGCGATCTCTTTCCTGAAGACCACTATCGTACTGCACACGGTCGCCGCATGGACAGCGACTTCGAAAAGCAGGTCGCTGCTCTCGATCCCGAAAAGCGCCTTTCCGATCGTGAGATGTCCGCTGCTGCTGACAGGGAGGAATTCCGTAAGGCCTTGCACCAGGCCCAGAACCAAAGCTTCAAACCAGTCCATTACGCATTCCGTCTGTCTTTAGGGCGGCCCATTATGCCTACTACCTCGATGACGATGCCCGCTATTATCAGTACCGGGGCGACTACCATCCTCGTAAAATTGAACATCTCCCAATTGAACAAATCGGGATCTTCGCTTTTGCCGCCTGCAAGAAGTATGAAACCGGAGACTATCACGATGAGACCGACAACGAGCAAGCGCAATCCTTTAACGGAAACAGCCATCTTCCCTTCGTCCACAGCGGCAGGGGACTTGCCCCTGGCGGCATTTTTAACCTGTCTTACCATATTTTCAAATCAAAAATTTCACAAATATAAGTCATCTTTGGAAAAACCGACCAATTTATTTATTACGACCGCAGTGGAGAGCACGCATATCATCACCCCGAGAGCCACGATGAAAACGAAAGTTCCCGCTATGGCCTCGATGCTCAATGCGTCCATCATGCCTCTTATGTCGTTCTTGACCACGAAGAGCAGGGCCATGATGGCTAAGACGGCCATGAGACTCGCGATCAGCCCCTGGAACAGGGCCTGAATCAGGAAAGGCCTGCGTATGAATGCCTTGGTCGCCCCTACGAGCTGCATTGCATAGACCGTAAACCGCTTGGAATACAGGTTAAGCCTGACCGTATTGCCTATCAGCACAGAAGAGATGAACAGCAGAAGCAGGATAAAGAACGCCAGCACCGCCCCTATCTTCTCGATGTTGGAGTTGAGGTTCTCGAACAGATTCTGCTGATAATAGAGTCCGTCCACATCGTCCACCGCCGTAATCCTGCCTTCCAGCACGGCAAGACTGTCTACGGCAAGATAAGGCGCTTCGACAGAGATTTCAAGCGAAGCGGGGATAGGCGGAGTATCGAACACATCCATAAAGCCGCTGCCCAGCTGGCTTTCCAATTCCCTGATTCCCTGCTCTTTGGAAATATATTCGACGGATTTCACGCCGGCAATCCCTTCGACCGCCTTTGCCGCCGATATTGCATCGGCCTCGTCGGCCGAAAGTGAAAGCTCCGCGGTGATTTTCATATTTTCCTTAAAATAATCGGAAATCGATTTGGCATTGGACATCACCATGGCCGCTCCTCCGACAAGGAAAAGCACCAGACTTATGCTGATGACGGACGAAAGATACGAGCGGACAATCCTTCTTGATATAATTCCCTTTTCCATTTGCAGTAACGCTGAAACGAATCACAACAATTTTCAAAGATAGGTATTTTCAAAAAATTTCACTATCTTTGTGATAAATTTATTTTGAATTATGCAAAAACCCGAGCCTACAAGAGTCCTGTTCGTCAATTCGGAGATATATCCGTATCTGCCCGAGTCCTACATTTCGTTCATAGGCAGATACCTCCCTCAGGGAATACAGGAGTGCAAGAAGGAAATACGCTCTTTCATGCCGAAATACGGATGCATAAACGAAAGAAGGAACCAATTGCATGAGGTCATCAGGCTTTCAGGCATGAACATAGTCATCAACGATGTAGACAGGCCTCTCATCATCAAGGTGTCTTCCATACCTGCGGCAAGGATGCAGGTCTACTTCATAGACAACGAGGATTACTTCCAGAGGAAGCAGGTATTCGTGGATGCAAACGGCAAATTTTTCGAGGACAACGGGGAAAGGGCCGTGTTTTTCGCAAGAGGAGTGCTGGAGACAGTCAA
>DEPW01000109.1:2311-2746 GCA_002358965.1 Bacteroidales bacterium UBA3382 | reverse complement strand
CATTGCCAGGGATGGATTTCGCATATCCTGCCAATGTATCTGAAAAAATGCTACAAGGACGACCCTATCTTCGCCGACACGAAGGTCGTATTGTCTCTGTATGACGAAATAATGGGCGAAACATTCAGCAAAGACATCGTCGAAAAGGCCATGCTGCCAGGACTTGCCGAAAGCGACTTCGGACTGATTTCGGAACCTGTCGGCATAAATCTTGCAAAGCTCGCTTCGTCCCATTCCGACGGAATAATCATAGGGTCGGACAATCTGCCGCAAGAGCTGCAAGACTTCTGCAAAGGGCTGGGCCGGCCTATGCTGCCGTATTTCAAAATCGAGGATGGGAACAATGATTACATTAAGCTTTACAACGATTTTTACGACACAATCATAGGCACTTCAGATGAAAGCTACAACGACAAATAGACTGGCAATGGCGGC
>DEPW01000109.1:0-2303 GCA_002358965.1 Bacteroidales bacterium UBA3382 | reverse complement strand
GCGGCATTGCTGCCGATATTGTCGGTCGCGGTTTCCTGCATCGAGACCGACCCGACGATGGGGTACGGCCTCATCCCGGAAGACCAGCTGCTTAAAACCAAAGTGGCCGTTTTGGATTTGCCGGTCGCCTCGAAAATGGCTGACAGCATAGCGACCACAAGCCGCACATCCATCGTCATAGGCTCGATAAACTCTTCGATTTCGGGAAGATCCGAATACGGATGCGCAACTACTTTCGCCCCTGTCGCGGATTCGAGCGTAATAGAAATCGGGACCAACAGGAGAATCGCCGAATTTTACCTCGACCTTCCTTTAAGGCGCGCCGAGTACATAAACGAAAACAGCCGCAACATCATTCAGAACATACGGGTGTACAGAATGACCAAGGATTTCGATTCGACTACCGTCTACAACTGCTCGTTTACCGAGGAGTATTACGACAAAAGCACGCCAATATCCCTGGAAGGCACGACATACAACGGCGGAGACACTCTGCACATCCTGCTTTCGACAGACTATGCGGAAGAAATCCTCGACATGCTCGCCCGGAATCCCTCGATAGTCGACACCATCAGCAACTACAACAAGGAATTCCACGGCATCTACATCACCGCCGCGAGTCCCATGTCCGGAATCGATGAAGGCAGGATAAACAACTTCAAGATACAGAGCTACGGACGAATCCGCTACACCGGAGACTTCGGGGACAGGAAAGATGTCGACACCACAGTGATATTCAGAACCGGCCTGACCGATCTCTTAAGCAACACTTATTTTGCGCTGAACACCAGCACTCTCGACAACACCGGCACAGAGACGCCATCAACGGCCGACAAGATCAGGATAGACGGCAACGCAGGATACAAGCCGGTCGTAAGCTCGTCGTACATGGCTTCAGCCATCGAAGAGCTGGCTTCCAGGGAAAACACGACATCCGACAGGATAATGATTTCCCGGGCCACTATCAGGATGCCGTTCGAGTTTCCGGCCGATTACACCGCAATAGACAATTCCTACCCTCAGATATTGAGTCCGAGCATAAGATTCCACGCTGAAAACGGCCGGGTAATATACACATGCATCACAGATGTGAGCATATCCGACGAAGATCCAGGCTACATCAACCGCTCTCTCGGCTATTATTCCCCGGACATAACGCATTACCTGCAAAGGCTGCTCAAACAGCAGAAAGACGAAATATCCGAAGACGACGACATATGGCTGATGCCTACCACCGACTCCCCGGACAAGAACGACGAAGAGTCTTCGAGCGAAGACGAGAGCTATTACAACTACTACGATCCGTTCTACTACTACGACCCATACGGGTATTACGACTACGGTTACGGATACGGATATGGCTATGGATACGGCGGATATTATGGATACAATCCATACGGATACTACGGAAGCTCGTATTACGGAGACACCGAAACCGAAAGCGACGGCATCACATTGGACAACCTGTCATATTTCAGCGCCGAACTCAACGGAACCGGGGCGGAACGCAAACCACAGCTAATCATCACCTATTTCGTCCTTCCCGAAGAGACCGAATGACACACAGCATCAAGCAAGGCATGGTGCAAAGGAAAAGGCTGCCGGCAAATATCGCCTGACAGCCTTAATTTGTATCCAGTACTCCAAACTGGAATAGAAATCTTGTCGTAAAGATACCTTAAAGTCTTTCTTCAATGTATTTGATAGCATCGCCCACTGTCGATATCTTCTGGGCATCGTCATCCGGAATCTGGATTCCGAACTGATTTTCAAATTCCATGATCAAATCGACTGTATCCAAAGAATCAGCGCCGAGATCATTTGTAAAACTTGCATTCGGAGTAACCTCCGCAGCATCAACGCCCAACTTGTTTACGATGATTTCTGTAACTTTTGAAGCAACCTCTGACATTGTGTTTACTGTTTAATTAATAAAATAAGTTTTAAGTATATTCACATTAACTGTCGTAATATCAAGATGCAAAGTAAGTAAAAATTTCCCTAAAATGAAAGAAATGTGAAGGTTTTCTGCCATTATGGAGCCGAAAAAGTGGCGTAATTTTTCATAAAATACTGATAATAAACACCTTGCCCAAAGACCCGAAATACTCCCTTTTCGCAGCTTTACTCATTGCTTTTTGAGAAAATATCAGTAAATTTGCAGTTCGAATCCGGCTTTGGTGGTGGAATAGGTAGACACGCAGGACTTAAAATCCTGTGGACAGCAATGTCCGTACGGGTTCGATTCCCGTCCGAAGCACGAGAGAGGTGAATTCTGAAGTGAATCTTAAAATAAATTTGGA
>DEPW01000031.1:17162-18034 GCA_002358965.1 Bacteroidales bacterium UBA3382 | reverse complement strand
GAGGCTTTGGCCGGAGCATGCGACATAGTTTCCGAATGGATTTCGGAGATGAAGTCTGCCCGGGATTTCGTCCGCGACTCTCTGTCGAGGCGCGGTATGCTCGTTGCGACGCTTTCGCGCAAGGGAAAGGAAGCGGACAAAGATGGAAAATATGCCAATTATTATGATTTTTCCGAACCTCTTCACAAAGTCGCCCCTCACAGGTTGCTGGCTGTGCTGCGCGCCGAATCGGAGGGAGTGCTTTCGCTCAAAGTGGATATAGACGCTTCGAAGGTTTGCAACAAGATAGAGTATGACATATTCAAGGCCAAGCGGTTTCCGTCAAAGGCTTTGGCCCCGGTGTTCAGAAACGCAGTGGAAGACGCTTACAGGAGATTGCTGCTTCCTTCCCTGTCTTCCGAAGTGCTCAAGGATGCCAAAGAGAGGGCGGATATAGCTTCGGTGGAGCTGTTCGGCAACAATCTCCGCCAGCTCCTTCTCGCACCTCCTCTGGGAGAAAAGCGTGTAATGGGCATCGACCCCGGTTTCCGTACAGGTTGCAAGATCGTGTGCCTTGACGAATCCGGAGCGCTGCTGGAGCATGATGTGATGTATCCGCATCCTCCGCAGAACGAGCGTATCGCTTCGATGAGGAAGGTGCTGTCATTGATCGGCAAATATTCCATCAGTGCAATCGCCCTCGGGAACGGTACTGCCGGCCGCGAAACCGAAATGTTCCTGAAAAAGACAGGACTCCCCGAAGGCGTAAAGGTGTTTACGGTAAGCGAAGACGGGGCCTCGGTCTATTCGGCCTCGGATATAGCCCGTGAAGAGTTTCCCGATCATGATGTCACCGTGCGCGGCGCGGTGTCCATAGGCCGCCGTCTGATGGA
>DEPW01000031.1:0-17100 GCA_002358965.1 Bacteroidales bacterium UBA3382 | reverse complement strand
TACCAGCACGATGTGGACCAGAAGCTGCTGAAGGAAAGGCTGGACGATGTCGTGATGAGCTGTGTCAACAGTGTCGGCGTGAATCTCAACACTTCGAGCAGATACCTTCTTACCTATGTTTCGGGCATAGGGCCGGCGTTGGCGGACAATATAGTCAGATACCGTCAGGCCCATGGGCCGTTCCGTTCCCGAAAAGAGCTGCTTTCTGTGAGCCGTCTGGGGGACAAGGCTTTTGAACAATGTGCGGGTTTCTTGCGCATAAAAGGAGGGGATGAGCCTCTCGATGACTCGGCGGTGCACCCTGAGGCCTACGGTGTCGTCAGGCGCATGGCATCGGATCACTCCGTCACGGTCTCCCGGTTGATAGGGAATGCCGGACTTATCGGAAAGATTGTCCCCGAAAGATATGTCTCCGGCTCTGTCGGACTCCCTACCGTGCACGATATCCTGAAAGAGCTCCTGAAACCCGGACTCGATCCGCGTTCGGAGGCGGAGGCCGTCGATTTCGATGCTTCGGTTTCCGGGATAGACGACCTTCACGAAGGAATGGAGCTTACAGGCATCGTGAACAATATCACTGCTTTCGGAGCATTTGTCGACATAGGTATCAAGCACAACGGGCTGATACATGTTTCCAAGATGGGCGGCAAGCCGCTATCTTCCCTGAAGATTAGGGGCAAGGTCCGCGTCCGTGTGATCGGAGTGGATGCGGAGCGGGGCTNNATATCTCTGGAACTTGTCGGATGACCCCCCTGCCAGCCTGTCTGTCAGGGGGGTGTCCCGCACGGCGGATGGCGCACCGGCGACTTTTACATTTTTTCAATGTTCCATCGGTTTTCCTAACGATTTTTAAAGATACTGGCTAAAATGCTTTGCGATTTTAATAAAAATGCTTAATTTTACATTTTGGTTGAAATACAAGTATAAATTCGGAATATTATGGATAAGATTATTTCTGTTTCTGAGGCTGTGGCCAAAATCAAAGACGGTATGACGGTAATGGTGGGCGGTTTTCTCGGCGCCGGTGCGCCTGAAAGGATCATCGACGCCCTTGTCGAGAAAGGCGTGAAAGGCCTTACGCTGATCTGCAACGATACTGCCTTTCCGGACAAGTCTTTGGGTAAGTTAGTCGTTAACAGGCAGGTCGAAAGGGTGATAGTTTCGCATATAGGCACTAATCCCGAGACCATCGCCCAGATGAACGCCGGCGAGCTGAAGGTGGATCTGGTTCCTCAAGGCACCCTTGCAGAGAAGATTCGTGCGAAAGGAGCAGGTCTTGGAGCCGTGATCACTCCGACCGGAATAGGCACAATGGCTGCCGAAGGCCGTCAGGTGATGACGATAGACGGAAAGGAATACCTTGTGGAGAAGCCTCTCGGAGCCGATGTGGCAATACTCGGAGCGTCGGTGGCGGATGAGAGCGGCAACCTGTATTACCGTGGCACTACGAAGAATTTCAATCCTATCATGGCCATGGCTGCCGATCTGGTGATTGCCGATACTCTGGAAATAGTTCCGACTGGGACGATCGAGCCCGAATGCGTGCATACGCCCAACATTTTCGTAGATTACATAGTTAAATAAGATATTTTTTATGGCAGAAGTTTACAAATCTATGATCCGCATGAGGATGAGCTGCCACGATGCTCATTATGGCGGTAACCTTGTGGACGGTGCGAAGATGCTCCAGCTTTTCGGGGATGTCGCAACCGAATTGTTGATTATGAGGGACGGGGACGAAGGTCTGTTCAAGGCATATGACAATGTGGAGTTCATAGCTCCGGTCTATGCTGGCGACTATATTGAGGCTGTCGGCGAAATCGTCTCGGAAGGCAATACTTCGAGGAAAATGGTTTTTGAAGCACGCAAGGTGATTGCACCGCGTCCGGACATTTCCGACTCGGCCTGCGATGTGCTTGCGGAACCGGTGGTAGTCTGCCGTGCGAGCGGCACTTGTGTCGTACCTAAAAAATGTCAGAGGAAATAAGCGATATGGAAAAACTGATCATAACCGCCGCCATCTGCGGCGCCGAAGTGCTTAAGGAGCACAACCCGGCAGTGCCTTATACGGTGGAAGAATGCGCCCGCGAGGCGAAATCGGCCTATGACGCCGGTGCGAGTCTGATACATCTGCATGTAAGGGAAGACGACGGCACCCCTACGCAGAGCAAGGCGCGCTTCAAGGAAGTCATCGATGCCATAAAGGCTGTCTGCCCGGATGTAATCATCCAGCCGTCTACCGGCGGAGCCGTCGGCATGACCAACGACGAGCGTCTGCAGCCGACCGAATTGCTCCCTGAGATGGCCACGCTCGACTGCGGCACCCTGAATTTCGGGGGAGACGACATTTTCGAAAATACGGAAAATACCATCAAGTATTTCGGACAGAGGATGATCGAACGCGGCATCAAGCCGGAACTCGAGGTCTTCGACAAGAGCATGATTGATATGGCCCTCAGGCTGCATCGCAAAGGATTCATCAAAGCTCCGATGCATTTCGATTTCGTGATGGGCGTCAACGGAGGCATAGACGGTACCCTCAGGGATTTCGTATTCATGCGCGGCAGCATCCCTCAGGATGCGACATATACTGTTGCCGGAATAGGACGCTACGAGTTTCCTTTGGCTGCCGCCGCAATCATTGACGGCGGCCATGTGCGCGTGGGATTCGAAGACAATGTCTACCTGTCAAAGGGCGTGCTTGCCAAATCCAACGGCGAACTCGTCGAAAAGGTAGTAAGGATCGCTAACGAATTCGGCCGTCAGATAGCTTCGCCTGCCGAGGCGCGCGAGATACTCGGGCTCGCACCGCTCGCGTAAGACCGCCTGCCGGAGGAAAACGATGATTTTAATTGACAATTTTTATTACGAAAGAACATAAATTAAAAATATTTTTTGAGTATGAAACAAGGAAACAAATACGGACTTCACAGGGTGATATCACCAAAAGGCGTTCTTCCACAGCCTGCCGACAAGTTGGACAACAATATGGATGAAATCTATGATGACGAGATCCTCATCGATGTGCAGACATTGAATATCGACTCGGCTTCGTTCACTCAGATAGAGCAGCAGGCCGGCGGCGACCATGAGAAGATCGCTCAGATCATGCTCGATATCGTTGCAAAACAGGGAAAACACAGAAATCCTGTGACAGGTTCGGGCGGAATGCTGCTCGGAACAGTGGAAAAGATAGGCGACGCCCTTATCGGCAAGACCGACCTCAAGGTGGGCGACAAGATCGCGACCCTCGTGTCGCTTTCGCTTACCCCTCTGCGTATCGACAGGATCAAGGAAATCAGGGCCGAAATCGACCAGGTGGACATAGACGGAAAGGCCATACTTTTCGAAAGCGGCATCTATGCCAAGATTCCTACCGACATCCCTGAAAAGCTCGCCCTTTCGGCACTCGATGTCGCCGGCGCACCGGCTCAGACTGCCAAACTCGTCAAACCGGGCGATACCGTATTGATCATCGGAGCAGGCGGAAAGTCCGGTATGTTGTGCTGCTATGAAGCAAAGAAGCGTGCAGGCGTTACCGGAAAGGTGATCGGCCTTTGCCACAGCGAAAAGAGTACCAAGAGGCTTCAGGAACTCGGCTTCTGCGACTATGTGTTCTCGGCGGATGCTACACAACCGGTACCTGTAATGGAAAAGATCGAAGAGCTCACCGGAGGGAAAATGTGCGACTTGACCATCAACAATGTCAACATCCCTGATACCGAGATGACCTCGATACTTTGCACCAAGAACGACGGTCTCGTTTACTTCTTCTCTATGGCTACCAGCTTTACGAAAGCGGCTCTCGGAGCTGAAGGCGTAGGCAGCGATGTTACCATGATCATCGGCAACGGTTATACCAAGGGACATGCCGAAATCACTCTCCAGATACTCCGCGAAAGCGAGAAACTCAGGAAGATTTTCACTGAACTTTACGCTTAATCTTTGCCTGTCATGAACATATCGAGGAGAAAGAAATTGTTCCCTAATGTCACCGACGAGCAGTGGAATGACTGGAAGTGGCAGGTAAAGAACAGGATCGAGACTTTAGAAGATTTAAAGAAATATGTCAACCTCACTCCCGAAGAGGAGGAAGGCGTCCGTCAGACTCTCAAGACATTGAGGATGGCGATTACACCTTATTATATATCATTGATCGACCCGGATGACCCGCATGATCCTATCCGCCGTCAGGCAGTGCCTACCATTTATGAGACGCACAAAGTAGCGGCCGACCAGCTCGACCCTCTGCACGAGGATGTGGACTCGCCTGTACCTGGGCTGACGCACAGGTATCCCGACAGGGTGCTTCTCCTTATTACGGATATGTGTTCCATGTACTGCCGCCACTGTACGAGGAGGCGTTTTGCAGGCCATACGGATGCGGAGAGCTCTCACGAAAGGGTAGAGAAAGCCCTGGAATACATAGCGAATACTCCTCAGGTGAGGGATGTGTTGCTTTCCGGCGGCGATGCCTTGATGGTAAGCGATGCCCGCCTCGAATATATCATTTCGAGACTCAGGCAGATACCGCATGTCGAAATCGTCAGGATAGGTTCCCGTGTCCCTGTGGTATGCCCTCAAAGGATTACCGACGACCTTGTGAATATGTTGAAGAAGTATCATCCGATATGGCTCAATACGCACTTCAACCATCCTAACGAGTTTACCGAAGAGTCTGCAAGGGCATGTGCGAAATTGGCAGATGCCGGCATCCCGCTCGGCAACCAGAGCGTGCTGCTCCGCGGAGTGAACGACTGTGTGGGAGTGATGCGCAAGCTCGTGCACGGGCTTGTCAAGATGAGGGTGAGGCCGTATTATGTTTACCAGTGCGACCTTTCCATGGGGCTGGAACATTTCCGTACCCCGGTTTCGAAAGGTATCGAAATCATCGAGTCCCTCAGAGGACATACTTCGGGCTTCGCGGTACCTACCTTTGTCGTCGACGCACCTGGCGGAGGCGGAAAGATACCGGTGATGCCGCAGTATCTCATATCCCAGGCTCCGGGCAGAGTAATCCTGAGGAATTTCGAAGGAGTGATTACTACCTATACGGAGCCGACTGAATATGAAAACTGTCATTGCCCAGAGTGCGAGAAGCTCCCAACGGAAGGCGTCGAGTCCTTGCTCGAAGGAAAGATGATGTCAATCGAGCCGGCACACCTCGAAAGGGTGGAAAGGGCGCGCAACTACAGGAAATGATATTGATAGACGATATAGTAAAGGCGCATTCCGTTTCTGTAGTGGGTCTTGAAAAGAATACCGGCAAGACGGAATGCCTTAACTATATTGTCAGGAATCTGCCGCTCGACGGCCAAGTGTTCGCAGTCACCTCGATAGGTGTGGACGGAGAGACTACGGATGCGGTCACCGGTACTTCGAAGCCGGAAATCTTCCTCAGGGAGGGAATGTTGTTTTCCACGAGCGAAAAGCATTATCTCCAACGGCATATCATGTCTGAACTGTTGGATATAAGCGATGAGAGCACGGCTTTGGGACGGGTGGTGACTGCAAAGGCCTTGGATTACGGGAAGGTGCTGCTTTCAGGCCCTTCTACTGCAAAAGGCCTCGAAAGATGGATTAAGGCCATGAGATGTCTCGGCGTGACCACGACACTGATTGACGGCGCCATATCGCGTCTGTCATCGGCTTCGCCGGCGATAAGCGAGGCTATGGTGCTGACAACCGGGGCGGCATTGAGTGCGAACCTGCCCGAATTGGTCCGCAGGACAGTGCATGTCGTAAGCATCATCATGTCCCCTCGGTATTCGGGCCCGCTTTGCCGGGAGTTGTCCGGCATCGAGCAGGGAATATGGCGTATCGGCTGCGACGATGTCTTGAGTCCTGTTCCTGGAGGCAATTCCGCACTCGCGCTTTCGGCTGTCAGAGACAATCTGGTCAAAGGGGCGAAAGGCATTTTCGTAGCAGGTGCGGTAACGGACAGGATTGTCGACCGCATTGTCGGCGACGGAGCGGATGAGGGCTTTGCCGTCATCGCCAGGGATTTTACCAGAGTGTTCGTTTCCCCGTCGCGCCGGGCCGTTTTGGAAAAACAGGGGATACGGCTCGAATTGTTGCAGGTCAGCAGGCTTCTGGCCGTTTGCGCAAATCCGGTTTCGCCTAACGGGATGGTGTTGGATTCCTCCCGTCTGTGCGAGAAACTGGCAGATGCGCTGCCCGTGCCCGTATATGATTTGTTCAGATTGGATAATTGAGGTTTAGGCTGTGATGATCAGGTTTAAAGACATAGTCGATTCAAAATGCGGAATCAGGTCTTACTTCGAAGCTCTGGAACTGTCTTCCGGCTTTTCGCGTAAGATGCTGTTAGAGATGCCGATGATGCTTTCTTCAGAAGAGATCAGGGCATCTTTTGTCTCCGTGCTTGAGGCGGTCAGGATAGTCGAAGATGCTTCCCTGTATGGGAAAATCATCGACAATCTTCATACGGTCAGGGATATAAGCTTTACCCTGTCCCGCCTGGAAGGAGGGGAGACCCTCGATGAAATCGAGCTTTTCGAAATCAAGCGGCTCACCCTTGTATCGGACAAAGTAAGACGATTGCTCGCCTCGCTGGCCTTGTGCAGCGACAAATCCGAAAGCTGCCTGCCCGTTCCCGAAGATCTGTCCGAAGCGTTGCGAATCCTCGATCCGGACGGCTTGCATTTAGGCTCGTTCTATATTTACGATTCGTACAGTCCTGTCCTGGCCTCGCTCAGGGCGGTGATAAGGAAATCCACAGGCCAGCAGCGGCAACGGGCCGAAATCGAAGCGGCAGCCCTCGAAGGCAGGATAAGGGCTTCAATCTGCGCTTCTTTGAAACCTTTCGCCGCGAGCCTGAACTCGTCGTTGACATCGTTGTGCAGGCTCGACATAGTGATAGCAAAGGCCAAGATGATGGAAGACAAGGGCTATGTGATCCCGAAAGTACTCGACAAGGGAGGCAAGGGGGAGTACGAAGGCCTCTTCCATCCGCAGATAGCGGATCGTCTTGCCGCAGAAGGCAAAGAGTTCCAGCCGGTGGACTTTTCGTTTTCGTCGAATACGACCATAGTTGTCGGGATGAATATGGGAGGAAAGAGCGTATTGCTCAAGATGCTCGCCATGGCCCAGTATCTTGTCCAGTTCGGCTTTGCGGTACCTGCCACTTCGGCAAGGGTGGCCCCGAAGGAAAATGTCTTCCTGATAAGCGGAGATGCCGAGATGACCGCCGAAGGGCTTTCGTCCTTCGCCGGAGAGATGAAATCCCTGAGCGCCGCAATTTCATATGTGCGTGGCGGGCATGACGCCCTCGTGCTGGCCGACGAACCTGCAAGGACGACCAACCCTATCGAAGGCACGGCTCTGGTGACCGCACTGGCCGTCACGCTTTCGGAACTGAACGCCCAGACAGTGATAGCGACACATTACGACATAGGCGGAATACGCTGCCGGCAATTGAGGGTCAAAGGATATGTCGACGGGAAAATGGACTATTCGCTCGCGGATGTGGATCAGGCCGGTGTCCCTCACGAGGCAATAGATACGGCGCGTCGTATCGGGGCGGATGCCAGATGGCTTGAACTGGCAAGGCGTTATGCCGACAACAGATGAAAATGACAATAGTTAAAATACGATAAAATATGAGTAAATTGGGTTTGGATTTCGGGAAAGTGGCGCATGCAAGGGAATTGGCAGGCTCCATCGCCCGTAATGTCCAGGATTTTGTGGAAAAATACACTACCGTGGCGGTCGAGAGGACACTTTGCCGCCTTATGGGCATAGACGGAACGGACTCTTCGGGGGTTCCGCTTCCGAATGTCGTCGTCGACCATCTTAAATCCAAAGGCATCCTTCAGGACGGAGTCCTGTTTTATCTCGCAAACGCGATGGTCGAATACGGTCTCGACCCTCAGCGCATCGCCGAGAAAATAGATGCCGGGGAAATCGATCTTGCAAGCGTCAGGCCTGCAAGCGCGGCCGACAGGGAGAGAGTGCTGGAGCCTGTCATCAAGGCAAGCCTCGATCGTATCAAAGCACGCCGCTCAAGGCGCGAATCGTATCTGGAAACTCTCGGAGAAGGCCCTAAGCCATATATATATGTAATAGTGGCGACCGGCAATATTTACGAGGATGTAGTGCAGGCGCAGGCTGCCGCAAGGCAGGGCGCCGATATCATAGCCGTGATAAGGACTACCGGCCAGAGCCTTTTGGACTATGTCCCTTACGGCGCGACCACCGAAGGTTTCGGAGGAACCTATGCGACACAGGAAAACTTCCGCATCATGCGCAAGGCTCTTGACGAGGTGGGCGAGGAAGTCGGCCGTTACATAAGGCTCTGCAATTACTGTTCGGGCCTCTGTATGCCGGAAATAGCAATCATGGGAGCCTTCGAAGGCCTTGATGTGATGCTGAACGATGCCCTTTACGGCATATTGTTCAGAGATATCAATATGCAGAGGACGCTCATAGACCAGTACTTCTCGCGTGTGATCAACGGCTATGCCGGAGTGATCATCAATACCGGAGAGGACAATTACCTGACTACGGCCGATGCAGTCGAAGCGGCCCATACCGTACTCGCTTCCGATATAATCAACGAGCAGCTTGCGCTTCTTGCCGGGCTTCCCGAGGAGCAGATGGGGTTGGGACATGCTTTCGAAATGGATCCTATGCTTGAAAACGGTTTCCTCTACGAACTCGCCCAGGCCGAGATGACAAGGGAGATTTTCCCTAAGGCCACCTTGAAATACATGCCTCCTACGAAATTCATGACCGGGAACATCTTCCGCGGGCATATCCAGGACGCCCTTTTCAATATCGTGGGCATATGGACGCATCAGGGCATACAGCTTCTCGGAATGCCTACCGAGGCCATCCACACGCCTTTCATGTCCGACAGGTACCTCTCGATCGAGAACGCGAAGTATATTTTCAACAACATGAAAGGAATCGGCGACGAGATGGAATTCAAAGAAGGCGGCATCATCCGCACGAGGGCGGCCAAAGTGCTCGACGATGCGATTGATTTGCTTGGAAAAATGAATGACGAAGGCTTGTTTACTGCCCTTGAAAAAGGTATATTTGCAGATGTCAAGCGTTCGAAGACCGGTGGAAAAGGATTGGACGGCGTTTGTCTGAAAGGTGAAAATTACTCCAATCCGTTTATTGATTTGATGAAAAACAGGAAATAACGAGATATGAGCGGCGGTTTATATTCAATGCAGGTCAAGGATTTCGACAAGACGCTCGACCTGACCAAGGTGAAGCCATACGGCGATACGATGAACGACGGTAAAGTCCAACTCAGTTTCACGCTGCCGGTTCCTGCCGGGGCTGAGGCTGTGGAGGCGGCGAAGCAGCTCTTGCGCAAGTTGGGGCTCGACAATCCGCAAGTCGTCTTCTATCGCGAACTGACAGAAGGTTTTACATTTTTCAATTGCTACGGAAGCTGCACGCATACGGTGGATTATTCGTCGATATATGTGCCCAAGGTCGAATCCGCAGTGATGGACATGGAGGAAACCGACAGATATGTCAAGGAGAACATCGGTCGCAAGATAGTCGTAGTCGGTGCAAGTACGGGAACGGACGCACATACCGTCGGCATCGATGCCATAATGAACATGAAAGGATATGCCGGACATTACGGACTTGAAAGATACGAAATGTTCGAGGCATACAATCTCGGAAGCCAGGTGCCTAATGAGGAGTTCCTTGCAAAGGCGATCGAGCTCAAGGCGGATGCGCTGCTCGTTTCGCAGACAGTAACCCAGAAGGACATCCATATCAAGAATCTGACTGAGCTCGTGGAGCTCATGGAGGCCGAAGGGCTGCGCGATAGGATGCTGCTCGTATGCGGAGGCCCGCGCATTACGCACGAGCTTGCCAAGGAGCTCGGCTACGATGCCGGTTTCGGTATGAACACCTACGCTGACGATGTGGCATCGTTCATCGTCCAGGAATTTGTGAAAAGAGGAATGAAATAAATACAGTTTTATATTATGGACAAAAATCAGATAAGGGAGGTGATAGCCAGAAGGGCTGCCCTCGAATTGCATGACGGCGATGTCGTCAACCTCGGTATAGGTCTTCCTACGATGATACCTGATTTTCTTCCCGAAGGCGTCTCGGTCGTCCTTCAGTCGGAAAACGGCGTGATGGGTATGGGACCGGCTCCGGCGCAGGGTGAAGAAAACCCCGAGAGGATAAACGCAGGAGGCGGATACATTACTTTCAATCCGGGCGCTTCGACCTTCGATTCGGCCGAATCTTTCGCTATCATCCGCGGGGGGCATGTGGATGCCACTTTCCTCGGTGCAATGCAGGTGGATGAAAAAGGAAATCTTGCCAACTGGATCATTCCGGGAAAGCTCACTCCGGGAATGGGCGGCGCCATGGACCTCGTAGTAGGGGCCAAGAGGGTAATCGTGACCATGGAGCATACCAACAAGGGAAAGCTCAAGATATTGAAAGAGTGCAATCTCCCTCTTACGGCCGCAGGGCAGGTAGACATGATCATCACCGAAATGGGTGTGATGAGGATTACCCCGGCAGGAATAGAGCTTACTGAAATCAATCCGGAGTTCACGGTAGAGCAGATACAGGCCGCCACCGAGCCTGAACTGATTGTTTCACCGGATTTAAAACCTATGTGCTGAGATGATAAAGGTTGGTGACAGATACGAGCAGAAAGTCCGTTACAGTCAGGACGATGTAATAGGATTCGCCAAGGTCAGCGGCGACTGCAACCCGATACATCTCGATGCCGAGTATGCGGCAAAGACCATGTTCAAGAGGCCTATAGTGCACGGTTTCCTTTCGGCCGCAGTGTTTTCCAAGGTATTCGGTATGGATTTTCCCGGACCGGGAACCATATATATGTCGCAACAGATGAAATTCCTTGCCCCGGTGTATGTGGACAGGGACTATGTGGCGCGGTTCGAAGTCATTGAAGTCAAGACCGAAAAGCACATAGGCATCGTCAGCTGTTCCCTTGTGGACTGCGAGACCGGCAGGGAATGCATAAGCGGCACCGCCATGCTGAAACATGACGAGCAATTTGTATAAAAACAGAAATTATTAATAATCAAGTAAATAATCTTAAAAAAATATTATTATGAACAGGTTGGAAAATAAAGTCGCCGTCATCACCGGTGGAACAGCCGGTATCGGCGCTGCTACGGCCCTTCTGTTTGCCAGGGAAGGTGCGAAGGTTACCGTATGGGGACGGAGTGAAAAACGCGGTGAGGAATTTGTACGTTCCGCTGCCGGACAGGGACTCGATATCGCATACGACAAGGTGGATACAAGCGATTTCGAAGGTGTGAAGGCAGGCATGAAGAAGGTTTATGACCGTTACGGAAAGATAGATATCCTTATCAACAATGCCGGAATCACCCGTGACAGTACCATGAAGAAAATGACCGTAGAGCAGTGGCAGGAAGTAATCAATGTCAACCTTACGGGAGTCTTCTATTGTACCAAGGCCGTTTCCGAGTATATGCTTGCAGCTGGTTACGGAAGGATAGTGAACGCTTCGTC
The DNA here is from genome assembly GCA_002358965.1 of Bacteroidales bacterium UBA3382. GTDB lineage: Bacteria > Bacteroidota > Bacteroidia > Bacteroidales > UBA932 > Merdivivens. Next base: position 5,580 of record DEPW01000031.1, on the reverse strand, counting down.
CGTCGTAGGGCTTTACGGCAATTTCGGTCAGACCAATTATGTTGCGACAAAGGCCGGCATCATCGGAATGACAAAGACCCTTGCCCGTGAATTCGGCCGCAAAGGCATTACTGTCAATGCAGTTGCCCCTGGTTTCATCGCTACGGACATGGTTGCCGCAATGCCTGAGGAAGTGCTTGCCGGCATGAAGGCCAAGGTGCCTGTAGGACGTCTCGGAGACCCTGAAGACATAGCATACGCATACCTGTATCTCGCTTCGGATGAGGCTTCATACGTGAACGGGGCTACATTGAGCGTGGATGGCGGAATGACTGTATAAGCAAGGATTAGGTTACGGTAAATTTTAATTGATTTTTTTCGATATGAATTTTGATTTGACCAAGACAGAAGCGCTCTTCCTCCAGATGATACGCGAGTTTTCCGACAAGGAAGTCGCGCCTCTTGCCGCAGAAATAGACGAGCAGGAGAGGTTTCCTCTTGAAACCGTCGAGAAGATGAAGGGCATAGGCCTGTTCGGCATTCCGATTCCGGTGCAATACGGAGGAGCAGGCGGAACAAACCTCATGTATACTATGGCCGTGGAGGAACTTTCCAGAAACTGTGCGACAACGGGAGTAATGCTTTCGGCCCATACTTCCCTCTGCGTTGCGCCCATCTATGAGCACGGAACCGAAGAGCAGAAGATGAAATATCTTCCCAAGCTCTGTTCAGGAGAATGGCTCGGGGCTTTCGGACTCACCGAGCCTAATGCCGGTACGGACGCATCGGCACAGCAGACTACGGCTGTCCTCGATGGGGAAGAGTGGGTGTTGAACGGCAACAAGATATTCATAACGAATGCCGGTTATGCCCATGTGTACATAATTTTTGCAATGACGGACAAGTCATTAGGTACCAAAGGAATATCGGCTTTCATAGTAGAGAAGGACACTCCTGGATTTTCTTTCGGCAAGAAAGAGAAGAAACTCGGAATCCGCGGCTCGGCTACCTGCGAGCTGATTTTCGAGAACTGCCGCATACCTAAGTCCAATCTTCTCGGCAAGCTCGGGGGAGGTTTCGGCGTTGCCATGAAAACCCTTGACGGAGGACGCATAGGTATTGCCGCACAGGCTCTCGGAATCGCCCAGGGCGCTATGGACGAGACCGTCAAGTATACCAAGGAACGCAAACAGTTCGGCAAATCCATCTCGGCTTTCCAGAACACGCAGTTCCAGATGGCAGACCTTGAGACCAAAGTCCAGGCGGCCCGCCTTCTTGTCCGCAGCGCGGCGTTCAAGAAAGATGCGAAGGTGCCTTATTCGGCCGATGCGGCCATGGCCAAGCTTTTTGCCGCCGAGACCGCAATGGAGGTGACGACCAAGGCCGTACAATTCCATGGCGGTTACGGTTATACGAGGGAATATCCTGTCGAGCGTATGATGCGCGATGCCAAGATTACGGAAATATACGAAGGAACTTCGGAAGTCCAGAGGATGGTTATCGCCGGCAAGCTCTTCAAATAATGTATGTTTAACCTATAAGAGAAGATTGAAACATGAATATAGTAGTTTGCATAAAGCAGGTTCCCGATACTACCGAAATCAAGATTAATCCGGTAACGGGGACTCTCATACGCGACGGTGTACCGAGCATAATGAATCCTGATGACAAGGGCGGGCTTGAACTTGCACTCCGTCTGAAAGACAGCTTCGGAGCCAATGTCACCGTGATAACGATGGGGCCTCCCCAGGCGGACGATATGCTCCGTGAGGCGCTCGCTATGGGGGCAGACAGGGCCATACTTCTGACAGACAAGCGTTTTGCGGGCGCCGATACGCTTGCGACTTCCAATGCGCTGGCAGGTGCCCTGAGGATGCTCGATTATGATATCATCATTACCGGCCGTCAGGCAATCGACGGAGACACCGCACAGGTTGGCCCGGAAATGTCCGAGCACCTCGGTCTGCCTCATATTTCATACGTTGCCGGACTCGAGTATGACGGTGCCAAGACACTCCGCGTGAAAAAGGAAACTGAAGAAGGCTATATGCTGCTTGAAACGGGTATGCCAATACTCCTTACCGTCCTTGCTTCCGCCTTCAAGCCGAGGTACATGTCGGTACGTGGAATCGTGGAGGCATACGGCCGTGAAGTGGAAATCTGGACTGCCGACAAGATCGATGTCGATGAATCCAAACTCGGACTCAAAGGCTCTCCGACAAAGGTGTTCAAAGCTTTTGCCAAAGGTCTGAAGCAGGCCGGTGAAGTATATGAAGTCACTCCGGAAGAAGCAGTCGATTTGATTGTGTCGAAACTGAAAGAAAAATATATTCTTTAACGATTGAAAAACAGTAGGAAAATGGATAAGACTTTATATAAGGACGTTTATGTTTTCGCAGAACAGCGCGAAGGAGTTGTTCAGCCTGTGGCATTGGAGCTTCTCGGCAAGGCCAGGGATCTGGCTGCGGCCCTCGGTGAGAAAGTAGTGGCAATCCTGGCAGGAAGCAGAATCGAACACAAGGCACAATCCCTGATAGAAGCCGGTGCGGACAAGGTAATAGTAATCGATGAACCTGAATTGAAAGAATACCTTACGGAACAGTATTCCCAGGCAGTTTCGCAGGTCATCAATGCCAACAGGCCCAACATAGTCCTCTTCGGTGCGACTACGATAGGCCGCGACCTCGCTCCGAAACTTGCGGCAAGGCTTTGCACCGGTCTTACGGCGGACTGTACCAAACTTGAGATATCCGAAGAAACTAAGGACCTGATGATGACACGTCCTGCTTTCGGGGGAAACCTTATGGCTACGATCATGTCGCCGGAAACAAGGCCGCAGATGTCCACAGTAAGGCCGGGAGTCATGCAGAAAGCTGCTGCCGAGCCAGGATGTAAAGGCGAGACAGAAAGATTCAGGCCCGTATTCGACCCTTCGAAGTTCAAGGTAAGGCTTCTTGAAAATGTGAAGATAAATAAAGGTGCGGTGGACATTTCCGAGGCAAGGATTCTCGTTTCCGGAGGCCGTGGCGTAGGCTGCAAGGAAGGTTTTGAAAAACTCCGTGCACTTGCGGATACCATTGACGCCGAAGTTTCGTCTTCGAGGTCAATGGTGGATGCCGGAATCATCGACCATGACCGTCAGGTTGGCCAGACAGGAAAAACAGTCCGCCCGGATGTATATTTCGCTCTCGGCATTTCCGGAGCAATCCAGCATCTTGCGGGAATGGAGGAGTCGGATCTCATCATAGCTGTGAACAAAGACAAGTCGGCCCCTATATTCAAGGTAGCCGATCTCGGCATAGTTGGAGACCTGAATAAGATAGTACCGCTTCTGACTGAAAGGCTGAAGAAGGAAAGGACTCAGAAATAAAAGCACTGAAATCAAGCATTTTTCAAAGATGGAAAGTGAAAGAACGTAACTGATTGCAATGAATTAGGACGGACCATAATGAAGCCGCTGAAAATCAGCGGCTTTTTTATTTGTCTGAAATTCGGCTGTGTGCAGTAGGATGCAGTTGTCCGCCATATTTTTCTATCGTATTCTTACCACGAAACATTTTCGGGATTTGCCCCAATGCCACGATGACACAGAATAAATAAAGGTTACCTCAATGTTTCCAAGTATTCCTGTCCTTTTTCAGTCAATACATATCCGCCTGTTTTTAAGGAGCCTTGGTATTCAATCAGCCTTAAAGGTTCAGAAGACAGTTGTTTAATGATACGTTCCAACGTAGCCTTCGAAATATCAATCAGTCCTAATAATGCTTTCCTCTTTATATGAGGAGATCTGGAAATCTCCAATAAAACAGACAGAGCGTTTTTATTTATAGCCTCATTTATAGCCTCATTTTGTGGATTAATGGAGTTTTCAAATCCTTCCCTGCAAGGAATCTCAATCAAGAAATAGGTTCTGTCCTCATCTGTTTCAATCTTTGCCGGGCCTGAGCCATTCTTGCGTAACTCGTCCTGAATGGTAGGAATCCCCGTAGCACGACCTTCAGATAACTGGAGTTCTTTCAGATAGTCACCCAAACGACGGTTGCGGTAGCGGCGTGACTTCAGATGCTCAGCCTTATGAATGGCATCCAAACTGATAGAGCGGTCTGGCCCGGCATAGCTGAGGATAGAAATCTTTTTCGGTTCGATAGTAATTTCCACAGGTTCCCGCTCCTGATAATCCCTATGATAAAGTGCATTGACAACAGCTTCCTCAATGGCCTGATAAGGATAGTTGAAGAATGTGATTGATTCCGCCTTGTCTTTAGGCTTGATAATGCGTTTCTTGATGACATTGGTTCGGATATAGTCCAGAGTCTGCTTGATCATTTCCGGAACTGGCCCTACTATCTTCGGCACCTCAATCATGTTATTGGGATTCTCAATGCACCCTTCCGGGAATATGACTATGTCCACCTGTGTAGTAGGGAAGAATTTCGCAGGATTCTTGCTGAACATCATTGCCGCCACATTTTTGAGTGTTTGATGCTCAGTCGGGCCGGTCAACAAGTCCATCTGATCAAGTATTTCCACAAATGGCTTGTTTTCAAAGTCATTTGCCAGACGACTGTCCACTGTCTGAAGATAATCCAGTACCAAAGCCGGGGAGATATCCGAAATCTCAATCCGCTCATTCCCTCTTTCATCAAAAGGTGTCCTATTAGCCATCTCCCTGAGTTCGTCAAGTACCTCGCCTTTTGCTTCAATAGTACTTGTCCCGCTCCGTACATACCATTTGCTTGGAGATTGTTTTGCCGTAACTCGCTCTCTGACATTATACGGGCGATTAACCCCGGCAGGAGCCCATATCACAAGAACACTCTTCCCGTCAACTTCTTGGACATCAATACGAGGCATATAGTATGGTTCTATCTTGTTATTGTACCCAACCATGTCTTTCTGAATATCGTTCAGTCCCTCGATTGGCAAACCTGTGACCGGCCTTTTGGCAATTCCTGTCCGTTCCTCTTCCTCTATTCCCACCACGATATATCCACCTCCGATATTGTCAAAATCATTGGCAAAGGCGCAGATTGTGCGATAAATTCTATCAGGATTCCATCCCTTTTTGAACTCAATGCGGTTAGACTCTATCTTGCGTTTGTTAAGCAAGTCTTCGATATTGATAGGTATTGCCATACTATTGACGGTTGGTGGAATTATAATTTGATACAAAAATACAAAATTACTTTATCAATCAATTCGGAAATAACTCGCTATTCACTTCTGAAAAAAAGGATGACCCTTAAAAGTCATTGACTTTTGGGTCACCCCTCAGTTTTTTATGAAAAATCCCGAAAGATTTTTATCGTCATTTATTAGCGGATGGTCACATTCGCACCGTCGAATTCTATAGTCTTGAGAATGATTTCACCGTCGGCTGTTGCATCGTCATTGATGAAATATGCGAACAGGTAATATGTATCGGGCTTCGTCATCACCGTCGATGTTGTAGCAGGACCTTGCTTTACATTGGCCCAAGCTGTCACTGCATAGATGCCCATATACATTTTCATATAGTCATATTCGAATTGGAAACATCTTTCGGCAACTGTCCCGTCCGTATAACCGGCATTAACAAGGGTGCTTTCATTGTTCCAGTTA
>DEPW01000049.1:1003-6010 GCA_002358965.1 Bacteroidales bacterium UBA3382 | reverse complement strand
GGCAACCCCCAATTGTGGACGCTGATACACCTGAAATACCGCAAACATGTCAAGGCGGAACACGGAGCCGACGGCAGCGGCAACATGTGCAAAGGGAAGAACGGCAAAGACATAGTGCTCGAAGTACCGCTCGGAACGATTGCCAGGGATGCCGAAACTGGCGAGAAGATCCTCGAAATCATAGATGCCGGCCAAGAGAGGATCCTGCTTCAGGGAGGACGCGGAGGAATGGGAAACGCATTCTTCAAAAGCCCGACAAACCAGACGCCGAGATATGCGCAGCCGGGAGAACCCGGAAGCGAAGGGTGGTTCATACTCGAACTCAAAGTCCTTGCCGATGTAGGACTGGTCGGCTTCCCGAATGCAGGGAAATCCACTCTGCTGTCAAAACTGTCCGCAGCGAAACCGAAGATAGCCGACTATGCCTTCACGACCCTCGAGCCTAATCTCGGAATCGTCGAATACTATGACGACCAGTCGTTCGTAATGGCCGACATCCCGGGCATAATCGAAGGCGCCGCCGAAGGGAAGGGACTCGGACTGCGTTTCCTCAGACACATCGAACGCAACTCGGTCCTGCTGTTCATGATCCCGGCCGACAGCAACGACATCGCTGAAGAGTATTCGATATTGCTCGGAGAGCTCGAAAAATACAACCCCGAACTGCTTCACAAACAGCGGCTGCTTGCCATATCAAAGAGCGACATGCTCGACGATGTACTTAAGGAGCAGCTGTCCAAGACCTTACCTAAAGGGATAGAGACGATATTCATTTCGTCGTTGAGCGGCGAAGAACTCAAACAATTGAAAGACATGCTTTGGAAAGCGCTTAACAACACTGACGCGGAATGACACCACTTACGATTTTCGAAAAGCTCCATTATCTCGACCAGGACATAACACTCTGGCTCAATATGCACCAGCCTTCAGGCGCCATAGACTCGATAATGATATTTTTCTCCAAGATACCGGTATGGTTTCCACTGTATGCGATAACCATTTTCTTCGTATTCTGGAAGAACGGGGTCGTCACCGGCATGGAAAAGAAAAAGCATTTCACCAATGCCTGGGCTTCGCTGATCTATGTGCTGCTCGGCATGGGCCTCACCCTGCTCCTGTGCGACCAGACGGCCAACCTGTTCAAAAACGGCATCGAAAGGCTGCGTCCGTGCCACGACAGCTACATGCTCAGCAACGGACTGCGCATACTCGAAGGCACGGGGGGATATTACGGATTTTTCTCCGGACATGCATCCAACGCCTTCGGATGGGCTATGGTGACATCACTGATATTCAGAAAGAAATGGTACACCATAGCCATCTATGTATGGGCCGCGCTCCTGGCAATAAGCCGCATATATGTCGGCAAACATTATCTCGGGGACATACTGGTCGGCACGGTGTTCGGCCTCTTCTTCGGGTGGCTCTCATACAAAATATGCACATTGGCCATAGACTTCATCAAGAAAAAGATGTCGCAAAAGAGACAACATGCCAATGGATGACAAGGCCGTACTGTGCATCACTGACAAGGGGACGGATCCTTATTGGAATCTCGCCGCTGAAGAGTACCTGTTGAAAAACTTCCCGAACCCCGTATTCAGACTGTGGCGCAACTCCGACTCCGTAATCATCGGGCAGAACCAGAACGCCCTCGCTGAAATCAACCGCGAATGGGTAGTCTCGCACGGCATCCCCGTAGTGCGCAGGCTCACGGGAGGAGGAGCGGTATTCCATGACCTCGGAAATGTAAATTTCACATTCATCGGCTCGAAAGCGCACGGCGAAGATACTTTGGCCATATTCAGACGCTTCACCCGCCCGGTCATAGATACGCTCAGGCAGACAGGCATCGATGCCAGGCTTGAAGGGAGGAACGACCTGACCATAGGAGGCCGGAAATTTTCCGGAAACGCGATAGCGATCTGGAAAGACAGGGTGCTTTGCCACGGATGCATCCTCTTCGACACATCAGTGGGACATTTGTCCGAAGCGCTCAAATCCCGCCCGGAAAAATTCATCGGCAAGGCGGTATCCTCCAACAGAAGCCGCGTAACCAACATCTGCGAACACCTGCCATCGCCGATGGATATCGGAACATTCATTTCAAGACTGAAAGACACGGCGCTCGCCGACAGGCAGGCGCTTTCGGATTCGGGGATTGAGGCTTACGCATTCACGGCCGCGGACACAGAAGCAATCGACAGACTCGTAAAGGAAAAATACGGACTCGACAGCTGGAATTACGGAAGATCCCCGAAGTACAGCATCAGCCGCGTACGCAGATTCCCCACAGGACTTGTCGAAATATATGCCGACATCTCCTCCGGCAAGATATCCGGTATCAGCATCATGGGAGATTATTTCTTCGAAGCCCCGACCGAAGAACTCGAAGCCGTCCTTACAGACTGCCCTTACGACAAGGCCTACATTGCAGACGCCCTCCGCCATGCCGGGCTTGACAGATACATCGCGGGGATAAGCCCCGAACAAATCGCCGACATGATGTTCTGACCCCTTCGCGAGGCCTTTCCACACAGCCGTCAGCCGAACAGGCAGAGGAGAAAACACAATGGCGGACGACATCCGTAAGAGAGTCTTCCGCCACGATGCACCGGCTCACAAGGGAACCGTCTATTGGACAAAGCGCGCTATTAATAGTTCTCGGCCTTGATTTCGAAGAATGCCTTAGGATGGTCGCAGACAGGGCATTTCTCAGGAGCCTTCTTGCCTATGTGGATGTGTCCGCAGTTAGAGCACTGCCAGATGACATCGCCTTCGCGTGAGAAAACGAGACCGCCTTCCACATTTGCGAGAAGCTTGCGATAACGCTCTTCATGCTCCTTCTCTATCTTGCCGACAGCCTCGAAGAGATAGGCTATGCGGGTAAAGCCTTCTTCTTTTGCGACCTTTGCAAATTCGGCATACATCTCGGTCCACTCGTAATTTTCACCTTTTGCGGCATCGAGAAGGTTTGCCGGAGTTTCAGGGATTTCACCGTCATGAAGCAGTTTGAACCATATCTTCGCATGCTCCATCTCATTAGCGGCAGTCTCTTCGAATATCTTTGCTATCTGCACATAACCGTCCTTCTTCGCTTTCGAAGCATAGTAAGTGTACTTGTTCCTTGCCTGTGATTCACCGGCAAAAGCAGTCATGAGATTCTGCTCGGTCCTTGATCCTTTGAGTTCCATAATCAAATACTTTTAAAATTAGTAAATCGTGTATTAAAATCGTTGTTCAGTTTCAGCATCCACATAAACCCTCGCGCCCTTTATCCTGTAACCGGAAAGCCGCTTACGCGACAAATACTCCTCAACCAGGCTCCTGAATGCCGGATCGTCCAGATCCAGCACCGTACTGCCACCGTCCACAATCAGATGGTCGTGATAAGACGGAGTAATGTCATAGACCATCTTGCCGGTGGAAGCCACCCTGCCGACAAGGCCCGAATCGGCCATAGTCTCAAGTATGTTGTAGACAGCGGCCACGGTTATGACCGGAAGGGATTCACGGACTTTCGCGACGATGGAATCCACGGTCGCATGCCCATACGAAGCGAGAGCCCCGTATACGGCAACGCGCTGGCTGGTCACTTTCAGACCGGCCGAACGCAATCTGTCCACTATGTTTCCTGTACCGTGCCCGTTCATCCGTTTTTCATTTTGACACGGCAAAAATAATAAAAAGTTTTTAATAATAAAAATTATTCTTTATCATCTTTCACTGCATCGGATACGCTTTCCGCCCCGATTCCCGGCTCGTATTCTCCGACATAGCCGACCTTGACCGTATCGCCTATCAGCAGGCCGCAATAAAAAACATTTTCTTCATAAGGGAAAAATTAAAAACGGGTTTGTCATATTGCCGGCAAAATTAACATAAAATACGGATTATCCCCAAAACCGCCCGAAATATCTTTCGCATAATATTTTTATTGCCTATTGGCGGAATATCAAGTATTTTGCTTATCTTTGCGCCCAATTTTTTCACTTACAGCAAATGGAGAACAGTTTTTTAGATTTAGGGCTTTCGAACGAACTGCTCAACGCAGTGGCCGAATTGGGATTCGAGAAACCGACACCTGTGCAGGCCAGAATCATACCCACACTTTTAGTAGAAGACAATGATGTCGTATGTCTGGCACAGACAGGTACGGGGAAGACCGCCGCTTTCGGCCTGCCGGTCCTCGAATATCTCGACACTTCCGACCAGACGACGCAGGTGCTTGTGTTGTCTCCGACAAGGGAGCTTTGCAGACAGATAACCCAGGATCTGGAAAATTATTCGAAATACAAGCAGGAAGTAAGGATAGTTTCGCTTTACGGCGGAGCCTCGATCATGGGCCAGATAAGGGATCTGCGCAAGGGAGCCCATATCATAGTCGCCACTCCGGGAAGGCTGCTTGACATCATCAAGAGAGAGGAGGCCGACATTTCGCACATCGGCACGCTCGTCCTCGACGAAGCCGACGAAATGCTCGACATGGGCTTCAAGGACGAACTGGACGCGATACTCGAATCCGCCCCTAAGGAAAGGCGTACATTACTGTTCTCCGCGACTCTTCCGAAAGAAGTAGAGGCCATCGCGAGGAATTACATGAAGGAGCCGGAAATAGTGACAGTGGGGACGCGAAACGCCGGAGCGGAAAATGTGGAACATTTCTATTACATGATCAGGGAGGAAGACCGTTACGAAGCCCTCAAACGCATAGCCGACTTCAACCCCGACATTTACGGAATCGTGTTCTGCAAGACAAGGGAGGAAACACAGAAGATTTCCGAAGCCCTGCAAAGGGACGGCTACGATGCCGACGCCCTCCACGGAGACCTTTCGCAAGCCCAGCGCGACAATGTGATGGGGCGCTTCAAACGCAAGGCCCTGCATCTGCTCGTCGCCACGGATGTAGCCGCAAGGGGAATCGATGTAACCGGCCTTTCGCATGTAATCAATTACAACCTTCCTCAGGAAACCGAACTCTACACCCACCGCAGCGGACGAACAGGC
>DEPW01000049.1:0-896 GCA_002358965.1 Bacteroidales bacterium UBA3382 | reverse complement strand
CTGCCGATTCCGAGCGCGAGGGAAATATGCGAACGCCAGCTGCTGCATCTGATCAACGGCATAAATTCCGTGGAAGTCCGCACCGACATCTACAGCTTCCTTCCTCTCATCAACGAGCAATGGAACGAAATTTCGAAAGAACAGCTGATCGAGAAGATACTGTCGTACGAGTTCAACAGGTTTTTCGACTACTACCGCAAAGCCAAGGACATCAACATCCCCGAAAAAGCGGAAGGAGGGAAAAGGACGACAGACAAGAGCGGCAAGGACAAGGATTTCAGTCTTGACGACATTGAAAACGGCTTCAGCTGGGTATGCGTCAATCTCGGTTACAAGCAGAAAATCACCCCGCGCATCATCATCGACATCATGAGGGAATGCGGAGCCGGCAAAAAGGATGTCGGGAAAATCGAGATAACCAACGAATGCCTGTATGCTGCCGTCAGCAACGATGTCGCCAAGATGGTCGCTTCGGAAATAGACGGAGCCACCTACAAACGGCGCAAGCTGACTGCAAAAGTCTTGAAGAAATAGTCCCTCTGCATTCAAAAGCCCGGAAGGGTCATGAACAGCGGAGGCAGCAACAGCAGGAAACCTATCGCGAGCAACGCGAGGATGAATCTCCATACCCATCTGAACCATTTGGCATAAGGGATGCGCGCTACCGACAAAGCCGCGAGCAGCACCCCCGAGCAAGGCGTAATCATATTTGTGAAGCCGTCTCCGAACTGGAAGGCAAGCACAGTGGCCTGCCTCGACAAGCCTATCAGATCCGAAAACGGAGCCATGATGGGCATCGTCAGCGCAGCCTTCGCCGTGGCCGAAGGTATGGCGAGATTGATCAGGGCCTGGATACCGTACATGGAAGCAAGGGCACCTGTCTTGCCCGAGCCGTC
>DEPW01000013.1:4662-20407 GCA_002358965.1 Bacteroidales bacterium UBA3382 | reverse complement strand
AAAAAAATCGTCTTACATTTGCAGTGTATTATTAAACTAATACACTAAACAATAATACTGCGGCGTTATGATCAAAATCAGCAATCTTACTTTCGGTTACGGTGCTGTGCCCGTGTTCCGGAATCTGTCCGTGGATTTTAAGGAAGGTTCAATCTACGGATTGCTCGGCGAAAACGGGGTGGGGAAGACCACCCTGTTGAAGCTGATCTGTTCCCTGCAGCAAAGCAGGCATTCCAATGGAAGGATAGAAGTCGACAATGTAAGGCCTGAACTCAGGCTGCCGTCTTTCCTGGACAGCATCTATTATGTCCCGGACGAAATACCTGTCCCCAAAGGAAAGGTAATCACCTTTGTCAAGGAAAACGGAAGGTTTTACCCTAACTTCAGCCTTGACACTTTCATGGAGTTTGCGAAGGAATTCGAGATAGACCCTTCGAGGCCGTTCCCTAAAATGTCTTTCGGCCAGCAGAAAAAGGCCCATCTTGCCTTTGCCCTGTCGCTCGGCACGAAGTATCTGCTCATGGACGAGCCTACAAACGGTCTCGACATCCCGTCAAAAGCCACATTCCGTTCCCTCATCGTAAGGCTCAGTACCGAAAACAGGATAATCATCATTTCGACGCATCAGGTGAAAGATGTGGAGAATGTCATAGATCCGATCATCATCCTTGACAAGGAAAGAGTGCTGCTGAACGCTACCATACAGCAGATTACCGACAAACTGTATTTCGATTACAGCGGTACGGTTGACGAAACCGCACTTTACCGCGAGGCCAATGCGGCAGGCATGATCCAGGTGCTGCCGAACGCGGCCGGAGCCGAGAGCAAGGTGAACATAGAGGCCTTGTTCAATGCGGTTTACCGTAACAAAGAAACTATTCAGTCATTTTTCGAAAAATAAGGACAGCCATGAACAATGTATTCAGTTTTAAGAGATTCGGCCTTACGCTCAGGCACGATATCATAGGAACGGCGAACAGGGCGGGGCTTTCGATGCTGCTCGGCCCGACAATAGTGCTCCTGACGGTTGCGCTGATAATGCAGATATATGACATTGTTTTCATGTATGGCGGTACCGGGGAAAATATCCCTGTTTATCCTGTGGCGAGGTTCATCATACTTTGCATAACGCATTTCATCATGATGCTCTTCATGGCGACATCGAGTTTCGGCTATCTTACTGACAGCAGGAGCAATGTCACGCAATTGATGCTGCCTGCTTCGACGCTGGAAAAGTTCCTCAGCATCACCATCATATATTATATATTCACTCCGGCAGTCATCTTCCTTGCCGGCTGGGCCGGAGATACCCTGATCGCCCTTACCGGACTTGGCGGATTTACCGGATACATGAACCCTGCGGATCTCATCGGCGGCATATCGGACTTTTATGACGAGTCGTTCGATGTAGGATATTCGGCAATATTCGGCAAATTGGCGTGGAGTTTCGTCATAAGCTATTTCATGATTGCTTCGTTCACGCTTCTGTGCGCCCTTGTGTTCAAGACATACAAGGTGCTCAAGACCATAGGCATCTATCTCGGACTGAATCTCGTAATCGGGAATATCCAGACGCTTTTCTGGGGAAACAAACTGATGGCCGCATTGAATGGCATGGATGCCGGGACGCTTGATTTGTCGGGTCAGTCAGAGTATGTAATGATGCAGGGGATGTTCGATTTTCTCGACAAATCGATGTCTTACGGTATGATTTTCAGTATCGTGGCTTTCATCGCCCTGAGTGTCGCGATATATTACAGGCTCAGGACGGTCAAATCATAAGGAGGTGTATTAAAATGCAATTCAATGATAACATGCCTATTTATCTGCAGATAGCCGACCGGATATGCGAGAACATTCTGTCGGGGAAATGGGGTTCCGACTGCCGTATTCCGTCCGTGAGAGAGATGGGCGCGGAATATCAGGTGAATCCGAATACGATGATGCGCAGCTATGATTATCTGCAACAGAAAAACATCATTTACAACAAGCGCGGCATAGGTTATTTCGTCTCTCCGGGAAGCATCCCCCTGATACTTGAAGACCAGAGGGAAAAGCTGTTAGACAGCGATTTGCCCCAAATCGTAAAGAAGATGTTCCTTCTCGGCTTCACCCTTGAAAAGGCAATCGAAGTCGTCCGCAAGGAATTTGACAAGTTACAACAAAAAAAATATAAGTCATGAAAAGGATAGTAATGTTTTTTACGCTGCTTTTGCTCGCTTTCGGCGGCTATAAGGCATTGGCACAGGAATCTGTATTGGCAGATCCGCAACCGGAAAATCTGCCGTCATCTTCACCGACCGGAACTGAAGAGAAAAAGGACTGGGGAAGCATCTATGTGGAAGCCAGTCTCCTCTATTCCATGGGCGATGTGACCGGAAACGGCGTCTTCTCGAATGTTTCCGTCAAATACAGGATTCCGCAAACCGCCGGTCTGGTTTATCTCTCATGGGGCGGTACGAATAAGGAGATGAAATCGGGTTATCCGCAAATGTATACTGTAATGGCAGGTGTCGGAACGGATGTCCTTCGGTTCAAGAAATCCGATTTCAGCATAGAGCCGATGGCCGGAATCGGATTTGCGACAGGCGGATTCGGCTCTCCTGAAAGATCCTACAGTTTTGCCCTGGAGGTCGGTGCGATGTTGAAATACGATTTGGACTGGTGCTATTTCGGATTCCAGAACAAAGTACTGGTGACAGGTATGAAGTGGAACGAGACCGGCTGCCTGTATGAGTTCATGACCGGCTTTACTTACGGCGTGCGTTTTTAGGGAAACGAGAGGGGGACGAATGCCGATTTTTATTAATTTTGCGAATGGTTTAATGGATTTAATTTGTTTTGACAATGAAATGCAATAGACTGATAATCATTTTATCGATAATGTTTTTACTGCCGCTTTCACTGACTTCGTGCGGAGTGATATCCTTCCGTCTGGACGGGGATACGATATTTGTCGTAGACAGCAAGGATACTTCGTATGTAGTGGCGGCCGATTCGTCTCAGACACGGATGATGGCAATAGGCGATTTCGATGCCATAGATGTTTCGCATGCGTTCAAGGTCGAATTTTCCTCGGAAATCCCTGAAGGAATGGCGGAACTGACGGCTCCGGCGAATCTGTTCGATTGCATAAAGTGCGAGGTGGATGACGGCTCTCTGGAAGTGCGTTACAGCCGCAATGTGCGGCTCGGTGCGGATGCGGACAGTCCCGTTGTGAGGCTTTCTTCTTCGGAAAGTTTCGAAAGCCTGGATTTGAGCGGAACTGCGAGGATGGTCTGCAAGGATACATTGAGGCTGGAAGATCTTGAAATCGATATCTCCGGGGCGACCGGCCTGGATATGCTTTTGACTGCCAAATATTTGTATCTTGATATTTCCGGGGCTTCCAGTGTGACTCTGGCAGGCGTGTGCGATAAGCTTGCCGTCGATATTTCCGGGGCCAGCCATGCCGATTCAGAGGCTTTGAAGGCCGGTCTGTGCGAAGTGGACTGTTCGGGGGCTTCGAGGCTGACCCTCTGGTGTGAGGAAGAGGCCGGTATCGAATGTTCGGGAGCTTCGAAGGTCGAAGTCCTGGGTCCGGGAATCATAAGCCGTCAGGATGTATCGGGAGCGTCAAAAGTATCGAAGAGATAATGAAATCGCCCGGTTCCATACTTGTGGTCGATGACAATGAAGGGATAATCAGCGCCCTCGGACTGTTGTTGCCGCATTATTTTTCGAAAGTGAAATGCATCGGCTCTCCCAAAGGGATAATGTCTTCTTTGGGAGAGGATGCCTTTAATGCAGTGTTGCTTGATATGAACTTCACTTCCGAGGTGAACAACGGGAATGAGGGACTCTTCTGGCTTGACCAGATAAAGAAGCGCTGCCCCGATACGGAAGTCGTGCTGTTTACGGCCTATGCGGACATTGACCTTGCGATAGAGGGTATGAAGCGCGGTGCATTCGACTTCATAGTCAAGCCATGGGACAATGACAAGCTCGTTTCCACATTGAAGGCAGCCTGCGTCCTGGCTGCCGGAAGGGGCATGCAGAAGGGCGACGGAAGGACAAGGGATGGAGGAAAAGGCATGTATTGGGGAGTTTCCGATGGCATGTCAAGGCTGAAAGAGCAGATAACGCGCGTCGCCGCGACCGACGCATCAGTACTGATCACCGGGGAGAACGGTACGGGAAAGGATATGCTGGCCAAAGAGATACACCGTCTTTCGCTGAGGCATAAAGGTCCGATGGTATGTGTAGACATGGGAGCCATACCGGAGACGCTTTTCGAAAGCGAGCTTTTCGGCCATGTGAAAGGTGCGTTTACAGATGCCCGCAGCGACCGTACCGGAAAGTTCGAGGAAGCCGCTGGAGGCACTCTGTTCCTCGACGAGATAGGGAACATGCCTCTGCATCTTCAGGCAAAATTGCTCCGTGCCCTTCAGGACAGGGCTGTAGTGCGCGTCGGCAGCAATAAGCCGGTGCCGGTTGATATCAGGCTCATATGTGCTACCAACAGTGACATAGACGGACTTGTAGCTTCCGGACAGTTCCGCGAGGATCTGTTTTACAGAGTCAATACGATACATCTGCACTTGCCTCCGCTCAGGGAAAGGAGGGACGAGATAATCCCTCTTTCGGAGATGTTCGTTGCCGAATTTTCGGAAAAATATTTCAGGAAGGGATTGCGGCTGGGAGATGATTCGTCCAGGCTGTTGCGCGAATACGACTGGTATGGGAACATAAGGGAATTGCGCAATTGCATAGAGAAGGCGGTGATACTTTCCGTCGGGGATGTGATCACCCCTGATGCTCTGCAGTTGTCTGAAAAATACCGCAGAGTCAATGATGCCGTCGGCGATGCGGAAGATTCTTCGGTAAACGGTACATTGGAAGACATGGAGATAAAAATGATATCGCATGCCTTGAAAAAATATGAAGGGAACATGTCGCTTGTGGCGAAATCGCTCGGCATTACGCGTCAGACTCTGTACAACAAGATGAAACGCTACAATCTCTGATCTTCGGCGTATGAGACTCCGCACCGTCCTTTGCATTGTCGCCGTAATCGTCCTGTCGGCACTTTCGACAGTCCTGCTGTTTTCGGGACACTATGTGTCGGGAGGGATAGCCGCGGCCTTGCTGCTGTTGTCGGCTGTAGTCTGTTACAGAGAGTATTTCCGTAATCTTAAAAAGCTGGTCTTCATGTTGGACGCATTCGAGGCCAACGATTTCATGGTGCGGCTGCAGGAAACGGGGAGCAGGCCTGACAGGCTTTTTGTCAAGTTGCTTAACAGGATAAAGCATAAACTCGACACCGAGAAGGCGAATATCCGGGAAAAAGAGATGTTTTACGGTAAGATGCTGGAAAATGTCACTTCTGGAGTGATGGCCACGGACGAATACGGGGCCGTCGTGTTTTCCAATCCGGAAGCGACCGCGCTTTTCGGCAAAGAAGTAATCAGCCTGAAACAATTGGACAACATACGCCCCGGCCTGTATGAGGAATTCATGTCCATCGGTAAGGATGACAGTGCCAAGATTTCGTTTTTCAACGAAAGCCGGGAAGTCGTGCTTCGCGTCATGGAGAGCGAAACTTCCGTCACCGGTTCGCATTCCGGCCGTTCGGAGAAGGTGCGCATCTTCACTTTCAATGATATCGAGCATGAAATGGAAGTCCAGCAGGCAGAGTCCTGGGACAGGCTGATCAGAGTGCTTACCCACGAGATAATGAACAACCTCAGTCCGATATCGTCTATCAGCGAGACCCTCTGCTCCATGTCGGCCGAGCCGGGGACGCATGCCAAAGAGATTTCCGAGGGCCTGCGTACTATCAACAGTACATCCAAAGGCCTCATGTCCTTTGTCGAGGCTTACCGGAAGGTGACAAGGATTCCCGAGCCGGTAAAGAAAATCTGCAATGTCACCGAACTGATAGAACGCGACATCTCGCTTGTGGGCCCTGTACTTTCGGAAGCGGGCATCTCCTGTACTTTCGTGTCCGAGGACAGGGGCATACTCATCCATGCCGATGAGAACATGATTTCACAGGTAATCGTGAATCTGCTCCGCAATGCCGTCCAGTCATTCGAGATGGACGACCCTCCGGCTGACAAGCGCATATCCGTCCATTGCCGTATGGACAAATCCGAGAATGTCATCATCGAAGTGGCCGACAACGGCAAGCCGATACCTCCCGAAAGCATCGAGCAGATATTCGTACCGTTCTTCACTACCAAGAAGAAGGGTACAGGCATCGGCCTCAGTCTCGCCCGGCAGATAATGCTCCGCCATAACGGTTCGATAAGGCTTGTCAAGTCGGATGCCTCGTCGACGGTCTTTGCGCTGGTGTTCGGATGATGTGCGCGACGGTACCGATGCGCACATGAATCCCCTCCAGAAGGCCTTCCAGCAAGGTTTTGTGTGCGCGATGGTACCGATGAGCACATTTTTGCCTATATTTGCGGCAGTGAAGGAGGATTTGTGATGTGTTATTATCATTTTTTTACTGACGGCAGGTGTCAGTCATTGATTTTCAAGGATGCCGAAGATTTTATAAGGGGCATGAACGCCGTTGCTTTTTCCGTTCAGGTCTGTCAATCTGTTTCAGTCGTGGCCTTTTGTCTGATGGACAACCATGTACATTTCGTATTGAAAGGGATTTCCGGTGCTGTGGATGATTTTGCAAAATGCTTTAAAAGATTGCTTTCAATCCAACTGGCCAACAAATACCTTAAGCCTGAGCCATTGCGTTATGCTAAGTCAGGCTTTAAGGAGATACTTGACCCTTATCATCTGAAAGTAACCGTTGCTTATTGTCTGCGCAACCCGTTCATGGCGGGAATTGTGCCGCATCCGGTAAAATATCCTTGGAGTTCTTCGAAGAGCTATTTTAATGACAGCCTTTCATGCGGTTTGCACGATATCAAGGAATTGGGAACAAGGCGGTACAGGGAACTGTTCAAGACAAGGCTGAAGTTGCCTTCAGGCTATTTGTTTGATGAGTCCGGAGTGATAGTTCCTGAAAACTATATTGCTAAAATTGAAGTCGAGCGGCTTTATCGCAACGAAAGCAGTTATTACCATTATCTCATGCGAAGGGTTGAAAATCTCGTGGAAGATGGTGGTGGAACAGTCGCCAGCCGACAGCCGGTATTGCCGGATCATATTATTTCCGAAGGTCTTTCGGCAATTCTTGCCAATCTGAATGTCCGGGATTTTGGGGAGTTGCCGGCCAAGATGAGGGAAAATGTGGTGAATGACTTGAAATACCGTTATAACATCACCAACATGAAGCAATTGTCCAGAATATTGCCTGATGTGCGCGATGGTACCGACGAGCACACGCATCGTCGGTAGAAGTGCCTCTGGAGGGGTTTTGTGTGCGCGACGGTACCGACGCGCACATTTTCACGGATTCATTAGGTCGACATTCACGAACCCTCTGATATCATCGATGAACTCGATGGCTGCCGAGGCCTTTTCCCTTAGCCAGAACGCCTTTTCCTGTTCGTCTTCAATCTCTGAAGCGAAGCCGTCGAGCGTATGGATGCAGTCCATGTAAAGGTTTATGGCATCGCCCCACGCCTGTTCGGCGCGTTTCTGGGTGCCGGCATCGAAAAAACCTTGGGCCTTGATTATAGTTTCATGCATTTTCCTGATGCCTCCCTGATTACTTGTCTTGAGTCGTCTGTCTGAAGCAGTAGCCGTTCATGTCCGTTTCGCATATGCCGGTGAGCCTTGCATTGCGCGGAATCCTGCTGACGGAAACATCGGCGCGTATGTATTTCGGCTCTAGTTCGAACTCGTAAGGCACATAGAAAGATATGTACAGCGGATCGGCGGCAACGCCGCGGTCATCGAAGCAGACATAGATCAGGTCTACATATGAGCCCGAAAACCATGTTCCCAAAGGAATGTCGTCCTTGTCGGTCGGCTGGCCGTTTCCGTCATTGGTGTCCTCGCGGCATCTCCAGCCCCAGCCCGTTTCATCGTCCCAGCGGTAGCCTTCGTAAGTGAGGTAAGCCTCTATGTCGTCGGGTCCTCCGTAACTGTAGTAGTAACCGTACTCTTCCACAGACCAGTGGTAGTCAGCGCACAGCTCGTTAGGACCGAATTCGACAGAAATGGCAGGGCATTCGACTTCGAAGAGAGGATCGATGCCCAAATAGAGGGCATAGTCGATAGTCATGTCCGGATAAGGCTCGTTGAGGCCCGTTTCGTTGTCATCGGACTGGCAGAGTATGGCGTAGGTGCCGTCAGGTTCCATAGGGGCTTTGAGCACTATCCAGTTAGGCTTTCCTGGAATGCCGTTCTCATCGAATCCGAGCACGCCGATAAGGCGGGCTTCGCCAGGAGAGACCGCAGTTGCGAGATAGCCTTCGTTTTCCATATCTATCGTCGTAGCGTCCTCGCCCATGAGGGTGGCCCTGATGCCGCTTTCGTTGTAGCCGCATTCCTGCAGATTGACCGGATCGCCCCATCCGTTGAAGACATACCATACCGCGGCTTTCACTTCTTTGGCGGTTTCATTGGCCGAAAAAGTGGTGTACAGTATCATGGTGCCGTCCTGGTACATGTAGCCGGGAGTCATGTTCACCCATGCGTCGGATTCAGGTATCTTAGGCGTAGTGAATTCATCGCTCTTGTATATTCCGGTGGTAGCTACCGGAACTCCGTTCTGATAGTCGATGCCTACTACATAGAAGCGTGCGGTCTGCCCGTCCGGAAATCCGTCGAACACCACATTCCTGTTGTCCCCTATGAAGAAGAGCCCGTTGGCTATCGACTGTTCCCAGCCGTATTCGTTCACATATGCGGTCACATCGTCTATCATCATGCCCAGGACGGATTCGTCCGGAAGATCCGAGCGAAAAGCGATGACTCTGTAGTATTTGTCCTTGATGGCCGGGATGATGGTCACTTCGGCGGTAGTCGAGGTGATTTCGCCGAGAGTGATCTCGAATGATTGCCCGTCAGGGCCTTCGCCTATCGCTACGGGCTGTTTGACTATGATGCTCAGTCCGTTCGGGGCGGTGGCGAAAACTTCGATGTTGCCTTCGGTCTCGGCATATGTGTTTTCGGCGGAAGGTGCGGTTATTACAAAGCCCGTCTGCTCTATCGATGCTTTCCATCCGTCGGGTTTGCTGATGCTGACTGTCTCGACGCCGCTCATCGTGTATTGGAGAGTCTTGCTTTCTGCGGTCTCGAAGTAAAGGGTGTTGCCTTGCGTCCCGAAATCAAAGACGAGTTCCCTGGTCTTCGGGAGAACGATTTCCGTACCGTCATGGAGAGTGATATAGACGAAGTCCTCGTCTTCGCCGATCTCCTTAAAGATGGACTCTCCCGAGCCGGTGCCTGTCGCAGGACCGGCATCTTTCCATGTGACGCCTCCATCGACGGAAACTTCCCATCTGCCGTCGTTTATGCGTATTTCAGGAGAATCCCCGGTTACAGGAATCTTGTTGCCGGCATCGTCGGTGATGAACTCCCTGCTTCCGTCAGGATATTCGTAGCCCCAGTAATAGGTGCCGTCTTCTTCGATTATGATGATTGTCGGAGGGGTAAGCCCGTCCTGTCCGTCCAGCCCGTCCTGTCCGTGCTGTCCGTCATTTATGGTGATGGATGTACCGTCGGAAAAATTAATGGTGTATCCGTTCTCGCCTTCGACCACATTGTTCACCGATACAAGGGACTCCAGCTTTTGTATCAGGTCTTTCAGTGTGCCTAAATCGGTCTGGATGCGCTCCTGAAAGTCTTCAAGGGCCTCCACCCGGCCGGCAAGGTCGTCGAGCGAGTCTCGCAATTCGCTGTCATCGAAACAGGAATGTGTCGAAATGAATAGGGTAGCAGCGCAGATTGTTCCCAATACGGTGCGTGCGGTCAGTCTCAGTGCATTCATCTTATCGTTTTGGTGTTAGAGTTTTCAGGCAGCAATATTCGTAAAAAAAAATGACAATCGTGCCGGGATGTGCTTTTTTTTGGAGGGCGACCGTCAATTTTCTTTACATGGATTGTCAATTTTTTTTACATGGGAGATTTTCGGTTTTTATTAAGATATTGTTTTTCATCGATTTCGTTTTTTGGCACGCGCTATGTTCGTTTTTGGCCGGAGATTTGAATACTATGAACACAAAATCGAAAACTTTTTTCATACTGTTGATAATGATACTGGGCGGTGCCTTTTCGGCTTCCCTTGCGGAAGGAAAGGGCACCGGTTCCGTATCTGTCGCTCCGCAACCTGCCGGGGATACGGTCAGGATGGGACTGAAACAATGTGTCGACTATGCCCTGGAGCATTCTTATAAGATGATGATCCAGCGTCTTGCCAATGAAGACAGGCGGTTGGACGAAAGGGATGCCTATCTGGGGTTCCTTCCGTCGATTTCGGCATCGATAGGGGGGCAGGCGAGCTTCGGACGAAATATCGACCCGGAAACGAACATTTACACGACAACCACGAGCTTCAGCAATTCATACGGAGTGAGCGGCGGCATGTATGTCTTCAACGGATTCAAGATAGTGAACAACTACAAGATAGCCAAGACTGCGCGCGCCCTCGGCTATGAGGAAACGCAGCAGCTCAAGGATGAGATAGCCCTTGCCGTCATACAGGCGTACTACAATGTGCTTTACAACGAAAAGATGTTAAGCCTTACAAGCTCGCAGCTCGAAGCTTCGCAGGCCAATCTGGAACTTGTCACCAAAGAGTATGGAATGGGAAGGAAAAGCCTTGCCGACAAGGCCGATATCGAGGCGGAGGTCGCCGAATATTCCTTCAATCTTGTACGGCAGCGCAATGCTCTGGAAGATAGTTATATAACCCTTCGTGAAGCGATGCAGTACCCTTATTCCGAACCGTTGGCGATAGAGACCGATACTGATGCCGATGCCTCGCTGAATCTGATAAGCGACAGGGAAAGCATAGTTTCGACGGCGAAAGACAGGCTGCCTGCGGCGAAGATAGCCGAATTCAACATCAAGACCGCAAAGGCCGCTTACAATTCGGCAAAATGGTCGTTGCTCCCTTCCATCAGCTTGAGCGGAGGCTATTCGACCGGGTACAATGCTTTGGCCGGAATGGGCAGCGGCAACGCTCCGTTCTGGACTCAGATGAAGAACCTTCAGGGACAGTATGTCGGGGTCTCCGTCTCGATTCCAGTGTTCAACGGCCTTTACCAGCAGTCGGAAATAAGCCGTAAACGCAATGCCTGGCGCAAGGCCCAGTGGGAATACGAGTCCAGGATGCTTGAAATCGAATCGGAGGTGACACGGGCGGTTTCGGACATGGAAGGTGCGGCGGAAGAATGGCTCTCGGCACAGAAGCGCCTTGAGGCCAGGGAAATATCCCATGCCCAGAGTAAAAAGCGTTTTGCAAACGGGATGATTTCGGCCATCGAATTGCAGACCTCGGCCAACCTGCTCCTCGAAGCGCAGGCCACTCTGTTGAATGCGCTTTACCAATACAGCATCAAGAGCATGGTAGTGAGATATTACGGCGGCGTACCTTATGCCGACCAGTTGAATCGGTAATAGTATAAAAAGTAATATGATATGGATCGCGAGTTAGAGAAAAAGAAAGGCCTGAAGGCCGTGTTCAGAAAGAAAAACATACCTTATTTTGCCGGGGGCTTGTTTCTGGTCTTTGTGTTGTGGCTGATATTCAGGGACAACAGTTCAGCGTACAGGGCGGACAAGGACATGCTTAACATAGTCGAAGTCAGGCAGGACCAGTTCCATGACTATATCCGTCTGAACGGGCAGGTGCAGCCGATTACGACCATCCAGGTGACTCCTCTTGAAGGCGGCATAGTGGAGGAAATCAGGCTCGAAGAAGGCAGCCAGGTGAAACGCGGGGATGTTATAGCCGTCCTGAGCAACAACAACCTTACGCTTTCGATACTCGACAGCGAAGCCCAGTTGGCCGAGAAGGAAAACATACTCCGCAACACCATGATTTCCATGGAGCAGCAGAAACTCGAACTCCAGCGCGAGCGCAACGAGTTCGCAATGCAGGTGAACCGCAACAAGAGGCTTTTCGAGCAGAACGACAAACTTTACCGGG
The DNA here is from genome assembly GCA_002358965.1 of Bacteroidales bacterium UBA3382. Lineage (GTDB taxonomy): Bacteria > Bacteroidota > Bacteroidia > Bacteroidales > UBA932 > Merdivivens. The sequence goes on along the minus strand of DEPW01000013.1, from coordinate 8,358 downwards.
AAGGTCTGATATCCCATGAAGAATGGCTTAAATCCAAGGAGGACTATGAACTCTCGCTTTCCCAGAAGACGCTTATAGAGGAAAGGCAGGTGCAGGATTCGCTTTACCGTTCGGTCGAAATCGAGCAGTTGGAAAACTCCCTTGAAAGCATGCGCCGCAACATGGAACTCATCCGCCAGAGGATTGACAACCTCAACATCAAGGCCAACATCGACGGCGAACTCGGGCTTCTCGACCTTGTGCTCGGCCAGTCCGTGGGTACGGGCGATAAGATAGGCCAGATAAACGACCTTTCGAGCTACAAGATAGTGGCCCAGATAGACGAACACTATATCGACCGCGTGATAAACGGCCTGAACGCGACTTTCGAGCGTCAGGGAGTGACTTACAACGCTCAGGTGCGCAAAGTATATCCGGAAGTGCGCGAAGGCAAGTTCCAGGCCGACTTCAAACTGGTGGGCGAGCGGCCCGACAACATCCGTACAGGCCAGACCTATTATCTCAATCTCGAACTGGGCCAGCCCGAGGAAGCCATAATCATTTCCAAAGGCACGTTTTTCCAGAAGACGGGCGGTGCGTGGATATATGTCCTGACCGAGGACGGCAGCCAGGCGGTGCGCCGCGAAATCAGGATAGGCCGTCAGAATCCTCAGTATTACGAGGTGCTCGAGGGGCTTGAGCCGGGTGAAAAGGTGGTAGTGTCGGGTTATGACTCGTTCGGGGATGCCGAGAGGCTGATATTTTAAAAGTTAAAACCTATGATTACTGGCAATAAAATATTCAAAAAGGCCGTCAAGATCGTATCCCTGACAATCGGGCTCACTGCCGGGCTTGTGCTGCTTGCTAAGTTCTGGCTGGACAGACGCGGGCAGATTGTGACTTATTATCCCAACCCTACGGAAATCATCAATATCAAGGTTACGGAAATCACGCCTGAAAACCTTGCCGCAATCAAGGATGTTGTCGACGGGGTATATCCGGACAAGGACAATGCCGTCCATGTGCTTCCGATGGTGGTCCGGGACTCTTATATGCCGGTGTTGAGGTATCGCAATACCGCTTTGGCCGGTGTGCTGATACTGCTTCTGATAACCCTTGCCGGCCTGATAGGCTATGTGAGCGACGAGAGCAACCGCCGCCGTGGGGAGCTGGCAATACGCAAGGTTTATGGGGCTTCGGAGGGCAGCCTGCAATCGCTGTTCATCGTGAAAATCATGAAGCTCGCAGGTCCGGCGGTGCTCGTGGGGGCCTGTGCGGTGTTCCCGTTGGAAAAGATGTTGCTAACCATGGTGATGAACCCTATAAGGCTCGGTGTGCAACACGTGATATATCCGATGATTGCCGTGCTGCTGATTGTCGCTGCCGTCTGCTGGTTGCAGACCTACAGGGCTTCAAGGCGCAATCCGTCGGACAACCTGCATAACGCACAGTGATTTTCAATCGAGGTCGGGAGGAAATGGAATGAAATCGTATTTCAGGTTTTGGGAGAGGAACAAGGCTTATACGGCAGTCCAGTTCATAGGGCTGGCCGTTTCCTTGGGTTTCGTGATAATCGTTTTCGCATATCTCGTGCAGGAACTCGGGAAAAAATATGAATTTCCATACGAGGATACATACGCGGTCGCCAGCGAGGAGATATTCGGGATGAGTTACGGGACGAAGGATGCCCTGGATGCCGCAATACCTGAAATAGTCCTTTCATCCAAATTTTCTTTATGGAATGAATCCGTGGCCGAGGTCGGGGGAAAAGAGCTGACGATTGAAAGGTATTCGGCCGACAAGGGGTTTTTCGGAATTTTCCCTTTAAAATTCCTTTCCGGTTCTCCTGATGTCCTCGATGATTATTCCAACGTGCTGCTGTCATCGCATTTTGCGGCAGAGGCCTTTCCCGAAGGGAATGCGGAAGGCCGTACCCTGATTATCGACGGTGAGAATTTTACCGTTGCCGGAGTGTTCGAAATGGACGGGGACAGGGGAGTGCTGCCTTACACGGATGTAGTCATAAGCATAGACCATCCTGTCATTTATGACTATTATATCAATAACCCCAATAACAATTTCGGGGCTTTCTCTGTCGCTGTCAGGCTTGCCCGCGGGACGGATCCTGAGGATTTTACGGCAAAGGCCACTGCTGTCTATGAGGCCGCTTTCGGGGAGAGTTTCGAGCTGTTCCTCGGTCCGGCCAGGGCCATAAGGCTCGACAGGCTGTATTTCAGCGATTCGGGCGGAAATTATGTGTACGGAAACAGGAACATGCTATTGCTGCTTTCGCTTGCTGGGGCGGCGCTGCTCATCTCTGCGGTGTTCAACTATGTGAACCTGAATACCGCACTTTCCGGGAAACGTGCAAAGGAAATGGCTGTGCGCGAGATATACGGTATGGGCGGCAATGGGCTTTACCGGACTTGGATTAAAGAGTCTTTTCTCTTCACTTCGATATGTTTTGCCGCCGGAATAATCATAGCCGTGGCATGCGCTCCTTATATGGAACAATTGTCGGGGATACACATAGACCTTTCCCGGTCGTTGGTTCCGGCCGGAATCCTCGGTTATTTGGCCATAATAGCGGTGGTTTCCTGTATTTCAGGGCTGATTCCGGCATTTTCCCTTTCGCGGATTTCGGCGGTGGCTATTACCAAAGGTGAGTTCCGTTTCCGGAACAAGATGGTGTTTTCGCGGTTGCTGATTGTCATCCAGAACATCATATCGATAGTCCTGATATGTCTTGCCATTACCATGTCGCGGCAGATGAGGCATCTGATGGATGTGCCTGTCGGGGCTGATACGGAAGACCTGTACTTTTTTGCGGATTTCACGGGAAACAATCTGAACCAGGTGCTTTATGACGGTTTCAAGGCTTTGCCTTGCGTGGAGGAAGTCGGTCTCGCTTCCGGTTTCCCCGGTTTCGTGAGAGGGGGCCAGTATGGCACATCGGCGGACGGCCAGGATTTGCTGTACATGAACGTGAACCTCGACACGGTGGCGTTCAGGATGTTCGGCTTCGATGTCCTGCGGGAATATTCGGCAGTGTCCGACCGTTCGGTGTGGTTCTCGGAGGCTGCGATGCGGATGGCCGGGCTCGACGAAGGGAGACATGATATTTCACTTACATCCCTTGACAGCCGCGGGGGCTATGCGGACATTTGCGGCGTGGTTTCGGACTTTGCCGTTGCGGATGCGCAAAGAAGGTCTCCTGCCGATTTCTGCATACTCGTAATCCGTAAGACGGAAGATATGCTGCGCTGGGGCGGTTTCGTGTTGAAAACAGTTCCGGATCATGAAAATGCCGGGAAAATGATAGAGGATTTCTGGAAGAAAACCCTTTCGGATGCCGGCCTGCCGGATTCTACAGGGGCGTTTCATGATTATATCGACGACTATCTTTCATCCTGTCTGGATTCGGCAAGGGACAAAGGCCGCCTTGTCAGGATGTTCATGGTGCTGGCCGTGATGATTTCGATGCTCGGCATGGTGTCCATGAGTGCGTTTTATATCTCGGAAAGGGCCAAGGACATAGCCCTGAGGCGCATTTACGGTTCGACTGTCGGAGAAGAGATGTGGCATGACATGAGAGGCTTCATGGCGGTGGTGCTTGTCGCGGATGCCGTGGCCGTTCCGTTGGCATGGTGGCTTTGCAACAGGTATTTGGAACAGTTTTACTATCGTGTCGGGGTCGGAGCCTGGGTATTGGCGGCT
>DEPW01000013.1:1523-4629 GCA_002358965.1 Bacteroidales bacterium UBA3382 | reverse complement strand
CAGCCGTATCCGTGGTGCTGCAGACATACAGGGCTGTGACGGCCAATCCGGTGGATGCCTTGAGGAAAGAATAGTTTTCATGGCGGGATATTTAATCGGGAAATAATTTTATAAGGAAAACAATAAAAGGATTTGGATATGAATTTCAGGTTTTTCAATCACAGGATGTTTTCGGCGATACTGAATTTTGTCGGCCTTGCGCTGGCTTTTTCGGCCTTCCTTGTAATCATGGTGCAGGTCGTGTATGATTATGGCTACGACAGGAATTATGAGGATGCGGAGCGGATTTTCAGGGTGGAAAACAAGTTCATGAGCCGTACCGGTTACTCTACGGCCCTCTCCCGTCCGATAATAGAAGCAATGAAGTCGGCTTCGCCGGAGATAGAGGCCGGAGGCTGTTACAATTACTCGAAAGGGTGGAATGTGACGGTGTCACTTGAGGATGACGGGTGGCAAAGCGAGTACAAGGTCGGATACGGAATAATTGAAAAATCCCTGTTGAATGTCTTTCCTTTCGATTTCGTCGTGGGGGATACCTCGAAGTTCGAGCCGTTTACGGTCATAATATCCGAATCCACGGCAAAATTGTTGTTCGGCGATGAAAGTGCGGTGGGCAAGAATATATATCTTGACAAGGGCGAACAGCCATATATGGTTGCAGCTGTTTATAAGGATTTTCCTGAAAATTCGAGCGTAGATTGCGGTATTTTCGGGAATATCGGCGACAGTCAGCTCGATGACTGGAGCGAATGGAATATGTCGTTTTATGTCAAACTCCGCTCTCCGCAGGCGGCCGGCGATGTCGCTACGGCCATGCTCCAGTCTTTGATGTCCTACTATGATGCTGAAAGCTGGACGGAGGAAGAGATGTCTGAATACATGTCGTCCTTGAGGCTTGTCAATCTGCACGACGCCTATTATTCGACCGATGTCGAGTACGACAACATGGGAAAGGGCAACCGTTTTACCACGATAACCTGTTTTACCGTTTCGCTGCTCATCATCATAGTGGCCATCATCAATTTCATCAATTTCTCGATGGCTTCGGTGCCGTTTATGATAAAGGGCATCAATACGCGCAGGGTGTTGGGTGCTACCCGCGGCCGTCTGATAGGCCGTCAGGTGGGCGAGTCCCTGCTGATAGCGGTTGCGGCCTTCATTCTCAGTGTGATAGTGATGAGGGCTTTGTCGGGAACTTTGGTGGCTTCGATGATAAGCGGCTCTCTCGATCCTGCCGACAACCTCGCCCTGACAGGTGCGGGCGCGGCTGTCTCATTGGTCATGGTCGCGCTTGCCGGCATATTTTCCGCAAGTTACAGTACATCGTTCCCTCCTGCAATGGTGCTTAAAGGTTCGTTTTCACTTTCGGCCAAGGGGCGTTCGCTCAGGAGCATCATAGTCGGTTTCCAGTATGTAGTCTCTTTCATCCTGATAATCATGACTCTGTTCATTTACTGCCAGAGGCGTTACATGAACAGTTTCGACATGGGCTTCGACCGTGAGCAGATAGTGACTTTCTATGTCGGGAACTCTGTCGGGGAGCGCAGGCAGGCTTTCGAGGCGCATCTGAAGGAAAACCCTCATGTCCTCGATGTTACTTTTGCAGGAAATGAACTGGTTTCCAATGGAAAAATGGGCTGGGGCAGGATGTATGACGGCGAAAGCGTGAATATAGACTGCCTTCCGGTGGATGCCGACTTCATAGACTTCTTCGGCATGGAAGTGGTGCAGGGCAGGGATTTCATGCCGTCGGACGAGATGAAATCCAACGGGACTTTCATAATGAACGAGGCTACAATGGAGGTTTATCCTTTCTTGAAATTAGACACAAAACTGTCGGGACACGCGGCAGAGCCGGCGGATATTGTGGGCGTAGTGAGGGATTTCAATTTCAAGCCTTTGCAGTACGGGGTGTCGCCTATAGCCCTCTATGTTTTCGGAAGCGATCCGTGGTGGCCTCTAACATGGGCGTATGCGAAGATTTCTCCGGAGGACGTGGCCGGGACGATGGATTATATCCGGCAGTCCGTCAGCGAGTTCAATCCTCAGATGACGGCGGATTATGTGAATGTCCGCTTCCTCGACGAGGCGATAGGCAATCTGTATCAGAAGGAAACCAATCTGAACAAACTGATTACCATAGCATCGGTGCTTTCGTTGCTTATCTGCGTGATAGGTATCCTCGGCCTTGTGTATTTCGAGACCCAGTTCCGCCGCAAGGAGATTGCGCTCAGGCGCGTACACGGGGCGACGGTCGGCGAAGTGCTGAGGATGATAAACAGGTATTATCTGATAATCTGTACAGTATGCTTCATCGTGGCAGCCCCTTCGGCTTGGCTCATAGCACGCAAATGGGTAGAAGGCTTTACCTATCAGTGTCCTGTGCATGTATGGATATTCATAGTCGCCTATGCAGTACTGCTTGCAATCACGGCAGGAGTGGTTACATTGCAGAGTTACAGGGCGGTATCGAAAAATCCTGTGGACTCCATCAAAAACGAGTAGGTTATGTTAAAAACGAATAGATCATGAAGACTTTTTTCAGATTTTTGTGGCGAAACAAACTGTACAGTGCGATAAACATAGTCGGGCTGGCGGTTTCGATGGCTTTCGTGCTGCTGCTCGCCTCGTATGCCGCACACCAGTTTTCGGTGGATTCCTTTCAGGAAAACGCCTCGCGGATTTATGCCATAGGGGATGAGGAGGATATCATAAGCGCATACTATCTGAACAGGTATGTCGCGGCGCGTTATCCCGAGATAGAGGCTTCTGCGGCGTTCGCTTCCGGCGAGAACGAGGAGTTTTTAATCGACGGTAACAAATTCGTGGCTTCCGTGGCTTGTGCGGACTCGTCGTTTTTCGACATGTTTTCATTCGGATTCACTCAGGGCGACAAGGAGGCTTTCAAGTTTTCCATAGACAACATCGTCGTCAGCGAGAGTTTCGCCCGCAAGGTCTTCCCGGGCCTCGATCCTGTCGGAAGGACTGTCACATTGCGTAAATACGGGGAGGATTTTGCATTTACGGTGGTGGCGGTCATGAAGGACATTTCGGGTTCCGTCATACCTTACAAGGATGTCTTCATGAGGGGAGAATGGATGGAGCG
>DEPW01000013.1:0-1409 GCA_002358965.1 Bacteroidales bacterium UBA3382 | reverse complement strand
TGGACATACGAAAACGGACTGGCCACGAAGGTGGAACTGATACCGCTCGATGAGTTGTATTTCTATGAAAACCAGACGGAATGGAGCGGGCTTGAAAATGGCAACCGCTCTCTTGTGATGTTGCTTATAGCCGTGTGCGCCTGCCTGTTGGTGTTTGCAGTGCTGAACTATGTCAATCTTACTACGGCCCAGGGCGGTTTCAGGGCCAAGGAGATGGCGATGCGGAGCCTGCTCGGGGACAGGCGTAGGGTGCTGTTCCTGTCGATGATACGGGAATCGACATTCCTGTGCGCCGTTTCCATGCTGCTGGCGGTGTTCATCGCGCAATGGCTTTCGCCGGCCGCATCGAGGCTGATGGAATATGATTTTTCCGTATGGGACTCGGTTTCGTTTTCATCGGTAGCCCTTGCCGTGGCCATGACGCTCGTTCTCGGCTTCCTTGCCGGTTTCATCCCGGCGATGACCATTTCGAATGTCAAGGCAATAGACATAGTGCGCGGCACTTTCCGCAAAAAGACGAAATCCGTCTATGGGAAAATCATGATAGGCGTGCAGAATTTCGTTACAATCGCGATGGTGGCCGTTGCACTGACAATGCAGTTGCAGTACAGCGCCGTGGTTAACGCGCCGTTGGGATACAACACCGAAAACATACTCAATGTGCGCTCTGAAATCAATTTTGCCGACAGCCGTTCCATATACAATTTCAGGAACGAGTTGCTGAAACTTTCCTGTGTCGAGTCTGTCGGCTTCGGTTACGGTACGCCGCTTTACGGCTCTAATAACAGTACCATGTCCTATAACGGAGACATGGTGTCGTTCCAGCAGATCCAGGGCGACAGCGCCTATTTCAATATCCTCGGCCTGCGGATCAAGCAGGACAATCATCTTGCGACCGAAGCATGGTGGCTGAACGAATATGCTTTCAAGGAACTCGGCATAGGCGAGGACGCTGTCTACTTTACAGTGGGTGATGATACCTGGTCGCGCAGGTATGACATAGGCGGCATATATTATGATTTTAAAATCAGGCCGGTGCTTTACGACCAGTCTGCCGCGATGATAATGAATTACGGCGACCTTCCTGAAGGGAATTTCCCTTGGAATGTCCTTGTGAAGATTACCGGAGATCCGGATGATGCGTACAGACAGATTTCCGAGGCTTACAACAAGGTGTTGCCGGAAAGGGAGCTGGAGGCCTCGTATATCGAGGATGAAATCAGGATGTTCATGAAAGACCAGCAAAGGGTGCTGATTGTTGTTTCGGTCTTTACCGTCCTGGCGATAATAGTTTCCTCGCTCGGACTTCTGGCCATATCGACCTATTATGTGCGTCAGGCCCGTAAAAGCATAGCATTGCGCAAGATAATGGGCAGCAGCCGCAGGCAGATGCTCTGGCGAATCCTGTC
>DEPW01000067.1 GCA_002358965.1 Bacteroidales bacterium UBA3382 | reverse complement strand
AAAATTTTAAACAGCTTCTAAAATGTGAAGATATGTTCTCCGATATGATTGCGTTGTCCCGTTAAATGACTATCTTTGCATGTTTGTAAGATTTAGGTAAAGATATGGAAAGATTGGCAATCGGCTCGGATCATGCCGGGTACGAAATGAAACTGAAGATCATAGATTATCTTAAGGAAAAGGGATACGAGTGTGTCGATTTCGGCACGCATTCGCAGGACAGTTGCAACTATGCCGAATACGGAATAGCGGTCGGCAAGGCAGTTGCGGGCGGTGAATTCGGAAAGGGCATCCTGATCTGCGGTACGGGGGTGGGCATTTCCATCAGTGCCAACAAGGTGGATGGAATACGCGCTGTCGTATGCTCCGAGCCTCTTTCGGCCAAGATGTCCCGTGAACACAACGACTCGAACATCCTGGCTTTCGGGTCCCGTATCGTTGGAATCGAGCTTGCCAAGATGATTGTCGACGAATGGCTTGCCGCCGAGTTCCAAGGCGGCCGTCATGCTGCGAGAGTGGCTACTATCACAGAATACGAACATAACCGTTAATATACTGGAAGGCAATGATGTCCAATGAAGAAACACATGCCTTGCAGCAGCGTGTCATGACGCTGGGGAGGTGTCTTTGACATCGATTCGAAACGCAAGGCGGTAGAGGAAGCGGCGGCAAAAGAGCAGCAGCCCGGTTTTTGGGATGATCCAAAAGAGGCGGAAAAGTTCCTGAAAGGAGTGGCTCCGCTCAAATCGTGGGTGTCATCGTTCGACGAAGTGCAATCGATGCTCGGCGATCTCGAAGTGCTTGCCGAGTTCGGAGAGGAGTCGGCGGAGGATTTCCGTGAATGCCGGGACCGGCTCATGGAAAAGCTCGAAGCCCTCGAAATGAGGAACATGCTCGGTGAGGAAGGCGACAATCTCGGGGCGATACTCACCATCAATTCCGGAGCCGGCGGTACCGAGAGCAACGACTGGTCGGCGATGCTCATGCGCATGTATGTCCGTTGGGGAGAGAGGAACGGTTACAAGGTCGCTGTGACCGATGTGCTTGACGGGGAGGAGGCAGGAATCAAGTCTGCCACACTGGAGTTCGAAGGGGACTATGCTTTCGGGTATCTGAAAGCCGAAAGCGGCGTGCACCGTCTCGTGCGCATCTCGCCGTTCAACGCCCAAGGCAAGCGCCAGACTACATTTTCATCTGTCTTCGTGTATCCTTTGGTCGACGATACAATCGAGATAGAGATCAATCCCGGCGACCTCGAATGGGATACTTACCGTTCGAGCGGGGCAGGCGGACAGAATGTCAACAAAGTAGAGACAGGTGTCAGGGTCCGCCATATTCCGAGCGGCATAGTTGTTGAAAATACCGAAACCCGTTCGCAGCTCGACAATCGCCAAAGAGCGTTGAGGATATTGAAATCACGCCTTTACGATCTGGAATTGAAGAAACGCCAGGAGAAGCAGGCGGAACTGGAAGGACAGAAGATGAAAATCGAATGGGGCTCGCAGATAAGGAGCTATGTGCTGCATCCGTACAAGATGGTGAAGGATCTGCGTACCGGATACGAGACTTCCGATACCCAGGGGGTCCTGGACGGCGACCTGAACGAGTTCATGAAAGTCTATCTGATGGGCAATGGCAAGAAACAATAAGAAATATATTTTATGGCTATGGAGTTCAAATACGCACCAATGTTTCAGCTTGGAGAAGACAAGACTGAATACTATTTGCTTACAAAAGATCATGTGTCGGTAAGCGAGTTCGAAGGCAAGCCGGTACTGAAAGTCGCGAAAGAAGGCCTTACGGCTATGGCCAACGCTGCATTCCGCGATGTTTCCTTCATGCTTCGTCCTGAACACAATGCACAGGTCGCCAAGATATTGTCTGACCCGCAGGCCAGCGACAATGACAAATATGTGGCATTGACTTTCCTTCGGAACGCGGAAATTTCATGCAAAGGGAAACTTCCTCTTTGCCAGGATACCGGTACTGCCATCATCCATGGAGAGAAAGGCCAGCAGGTCTGGACCGGTTACGACGATGAAGAAGCGCTGTCGCTCGGGGTTTTCAAGACCTATACCGAGGAAAATCTCCGTTATTCCCAAAATGCGCCGCTTACCATGTACGACGAGGTCAACACCAAATGCAACCTCCCGGCCCAGATAGACATCGAAGCCACCGAAGGAATGGAGTACCGTTTCCTCTGCATCACCAAAGGCGGTGGGTCGGCCAACAAGACTTATCTGTATCAGGAGACCAAGGCCATCCTCAATCCGGGGACTCTCGTCCCGTTCCTCGTAGAGAAGATGAAGACGCTCGGGACGGCGGCCTGCCCTCCTTACCACATAGCATTTGTCATAGGAGGCACTTCGGCGGAACGCAATCTGCTTACCGTAAAACTCGCTTCCGCGCATTTTTACGACAGCCTTCCTGTTTCCGGAGATGAGACCGGCCGTGCCTTCAGGGATGTCCAGCTCGAAAGACAGGTCCTCGAAGAAGCATATAAGATAGGTCTCGGGGCCCAGTTCGGAGGAAAATATTTCGCCCACGATGTGCGCATAGTCCGTCTCCCGCGTCACGGTGCGAGCTGCCCGGTAGGGCTCGGCGTAAGCTGTTCGGCCGACAGGAACATCAAGTGCAAGATAAACAAGGACGGTATCTGGATTGAAAAACTCGATGACAATCCGGGACGCTGGATTCCTGAAGAACTCCGAGCCGCAGGCGAAGGGGATGCCGTGAAGATAGACCTCGACCGTCCTATGCCGGAAATACTCAAGGAGCTCACCAAGTATCCCGTATCGACAAGGCTCAGTCTGAACGGTACCATCATAGTGGCCCGCGACATTGCGCATGCCCGTATCAAGGAGCGTCTCGACCGCGGAGAAGAGATGCCTCAGTACCTCAAAGACCATCCGGTCTACTATGCCGGCCCTGCCAAG
>DEPW01000071.1 GCA_002358965.1 Bacteroidales bacterium UBA3382 | reverse complement strand
CCAACTGAGCTACACCGGCAAATCGTCAATCAGCCCTCTCAAAGGCATCTTTTCCCAACGGGACTGCAAAGGTAAGACTATTTTTTTTAATTACAAATTTTTCCAATCTTTTTTTATGGCTTTGTGCGAAATTATGCATCTGTATATTCCATCTGCGTCATTACCGCACATCGCATGGAGTTCAGCCTGGGTCCCTTGCGGAACGAACATCCCTTTTGCCCCGAGAGGCACGACGGTCACAGCGTATCCGTGCGAAGCCACATATTCTGAAACTATGCCGAAAAGTCCTCCTTCGACATTTCCGTCCTCAACGGTAATGATGGTATCCGCCACATCGGCCGAATGCCTCAATGCATCCTCGTCTACAGGAGCGGCGAACCTCATGTCATAGTGCAGTACCGGACTCCCGCCCTCGGACACATATCTATCTATGGCTTCCCTGACTCCGTTGCCAAGAGGCCCCAAGGAAAGCACCGCGACCGAACGGCCGTCGCTGATCATCCTGGCCTTGCCCCGACGGATCTCTTCCATGGCAGTCCCACGCCACTGCAGGCCTTCCCCCTTGCCTCGAGGATAGCGTATCACCGTAGACCCCCAGGAAGGCAGAGTGGCCGAATACATCATATTGCGCAATTCCGATTCGTCCATTGGCGAACATATCGTAATGCCGGCGAGGGAGCGGAGCGAAAGGATGTCGAGCATTCCATGATGGGTGGCTCCGTCTTCCCCGACAAGACCGCTCCTGTCGAAACAGAACACAACTTTCAGACCCTGGAGGACGACATCATGCACGATATTGTCGTACGCACGCTGGGCGAATGAAGAATATATATTGCAGAACGGCAGCAACCCTGCCGCAGCAAGACCGGCTGAAAATGTCACCGCATGCCCTTCGGCGATACCTACGTCGAAACAGCGCCCGGGCATCTCTTTCATAAGCAGGTTCATACCGCAGCCAGACGCCATCGCCGGCGTAACTCCTACTATCCTGCCGTCCTTCCTGGCCAGTTCGAGCAGCGTCTCACCGAACACATCCTGGTAGCGGCTCACCGACGAATCCTGCTTCAGCCGCTTTCCGGTCGACGGATCGAACAATCCGGGAGCGTGCCATGTAACCTGGTCTTCCTCCGCGGCAGTATAGCCTTTGCCCTTCTTGGTGACAACATGCAGCAACCTCGGCCCTTTCATGCCCTTGAGACGCTCCAAGGCCGACACCAGCATTACGACATCGTTACCGTCCAAAGGGCCGAAATACCTGAATCCCAATGCCGTAAACAGCGGACCGGAGGGCGTATGGATAAATGCGTGCCTGAGATTTTTCACGAAACGCTGTATCAGCCTGCGAAACGCCGTAGCCCCGATGCAATCCCAGACATTCTTCTTCAGACGATTGTAAGTACGGCTCGTGGTTATCTTCAACAGATGCTTGCTCAAGGCCCCGCTGTTGCGGTCTATCGAAATGCCATTGTCGTTCAATATGACGAGAAGGTCGGCATCCGAGGCACCTGCATTGTTAAGCCCCTCGAAAGCCAGCCCGCCGGTCATGGCGCCGTCGCCTATGACGGCCACGCATTTCTCGCCTGTCCCATTAAGCGACGCCGCTATGGAAAATCCCAGAGCCGCCGATATCGAAGTCGACGAGTGGCCTGTACCGAAAGCATCGTATATGCTTTCTTTCCTGTTCGGAAAACCGCTCAACCCCCCGAGCTTCCTGTTGCTTACGAAAGCCTCTCTCCTGCCTGTCAGGAGCTTGTGGGCATAAGCCTGATGTCCGACATCCCAAATCAGTTTGTCGGAAGGCGTATCATACACATAATGAACCGCCACGGCAATCTCAACCGCACCAAGACTCGAACCGAGATGCCCCGGATTGACCGCGCAACATGAAATCATATATTGTCTGATCTCGTCGCACAGTCCGGGAAGCTCCTCGAGCTTGAGTCTGCGCAGATCCTCCGGCGAAGATATCTTTTCAAGCAAAGACATTATGCTACCGGATGATAGTCTGAGACCTGTCCGGACCTATGGACAATATCTTTACGGGGACGCCCGTTTCCGACTCGATGAACTCGACATAAGTCTTGAACGCATCGGGAAGACTGTCATAAGAGGTCATGCCCGTCAGATCTCCCCAGCCGTCGAACTCCTTATATATAGGTTCGATCTCCGCATAAGTATCGTAAGGCACATGCGAAACAATCTTTCCGTCCACCTTGTACGCGACAGCCGCCTTCACTTTTCCAAAACCGCCCAGCACATCGGACTTCATCATGGCAAGGGCAGTGACCCCGTCTACCATTACGGCATACTTAAGAGCCACCAGATCCAGCCAGCCTGTCCTGCGGGGACGCTTGGTTACGGCTCCGAACTCGAAACCGCGCTTCCTCAGCTCATCACCGGTCTTGTCGAAAAGCTCCGTCGGGAACGGTCCGCTGCCCACCCTCGTGCAATAAGCCTTGAATATGCCGTAGACCTCTCCGATGCCATGAGGCGGAAGTCCCAGTCCCGTACATGCTCCTGCGCACACTGTAGACGAAGAAGTCACAAACGGATAAGAGCCGAAATCTATGTCTAGCATCGTTCCTTGCGCGCCTTCGCAAAGGACCCCCTTGCCATTAGCGAGCGACTCATTCAGGAAATATTCGCTGTCTATGAAAGTAAAGCCTTTCATGTATTCGACAGCCGACAGCCAATCGGCAAGATCCATATCGGCGTCGTACGAATAATCATACTGGCTCAATACGGAAAAATGCTTCTTGCGCAAAGCTTCAAGCCTGTCCATGAAATCCGCCGCCTCGATATCCCCGACCCTCAATCCGTTCCTTCCTGTCTTGTCCATATATGCCGGCCCTATCCCTTTCAGAGTCGAACCGATCTTCGCCTTGCCTTTCGATGCCTCCGAAGCCGCATCGAGGATCCTGTGCGTAGGCAATATCAGATGCGCCTTCCTCGAGATGTATATCCGGTCCTTAACCGGAACGCCCTCCGCCTCGAGAGCCTCGCACTCCTGACGGAAAGTCATCGGATCCAACACCACGCCGCCACCTATGACATTCAGCGCTCCTTCACGGAAAATACCTGACGGTATGGAACGCAACACATAACTCTTCTCTCCGAAATGTATTGAATGACCTGCATTCGGACCGCCCTGGAAACGGGCCACGACCGGATAACGCGAAGCGAGAAGATCGACAATCTTCCCTTTACCCTCATCGCCCCACTGCAAACCTAAAATTACATCAGCTTTCATAAGAACAAACTTGTATTAACATACAAAAATAAGAAAAATAACGACATAATCCCATTATGCCGCAAAGAAAAAAGAAGCCGCCCGAAAGAGGCGGCTTCAATGTCATCTATCTTCTTTAGACTATCTTGCAGAAACTTTTACAGGTTCGTTGGTTACTGTAAAATTGCTTGCATTAGTAAAGAACTGAGGGTTTCCTACCTGAGGAGCATTAAGCTGGCCATAGAACGAAGTCGCTGCCATGGCTGCCGCTGCCGGAGTCATTGTAGGAGTGTCGCTGATCTTGGTCATAGAGTAAGCATACAGCCACTCTGCGTCGATACTTGTTGCGAATCCGAGGATGTCTGCCTGGGTCACGTTGTCGTTGTCGACTGCGGTCTGGGTGATGATAAGCACGGTGATACCGTAACCTGTTTCAACCCGGCCTGTAGTTGAGTCGGTCACACCTGTAGGGGTCACCTGTACGGTAGTACCTTCGAAGCTTTCCTGGTAAGCGGCCTCTGCCATGATGTAATTAGGACTCTGGAGGATGTACATGCTTACGTTGTATCCCTGCTGCGAAGCATCCCATGTATACTCTGTCGGCAGACATGGAACCATACGGCAAGGAACAGCTGTTCCGTTCTGATCGATCTGCAGAGCAGGTTCGAACGCACCGGTCATCATAACCATGTTGTATGTCTGGGTATCGAACGAGCAATGCATCTGAGTGTATGCAATATTGCCTTCTTCGTCAGCCGTGTAAGAGATGTCTTCCCATCCGAGGAGAAGGTAAGTGAAGCCTTCCTGATCTGCTACGATCGATATGGTGTCCTTGGTAGGAACCCTTGAAGAGAGGAATGCATCCTTACCGTAAAGATCAGCATCGAAAGTATTGAATGAGAACTCCCAATCACCGATCCATTTTTTGTAGATCTGAACAGGGCTGTCAGGGTCCGTAGTGAAGTTCTTCGTAACCAGATCGCTGGTTGCACCGCTTTCATCCATAGCGTAACCTGCAACAGTGTATGTCATATTGACATCGAGCCTCATCTGGATTACATCAGGAACATCGTCGCCGTTTCCGAGCGTACCGTACAGAGAAACGACTTCACGGTCGTATACATCCTGGCCAACACGCTCGTCATCATTCAGGATAGCCTTGATTTCATCGTAGCTGCTGTAAAGACCCTCTGGAAAGACAATGAAACGATAGTCGGTAGCGTCACCGGCAAGGGTAATCGAAAGCTCGACATCAGCACGGCCTGAGAAACCTTTGACCTGAGGGTCGAAGTCTACGCTGAATGTAACGGCGCCCTGAGTCAGGGTCACTTCCTGTTTAGCAGCACCGGCCTCAACGGTAACGACGCAATTACGCTCATTCATACCGGAGTTAGCAGCTGCTTCGACAGTAATCGTACCGTCTTCTGCCACCTGAGGGTTGGTCACCCAGTCAGCAGCGGCAGGGATATTGACTTTGACACCAACATTGGCAACGACCTTTCCAAGAGTAACAGTACCACCGCCGAAAGGAACATTTACCGACTCTGGCAGACCGGAGAAGTCTGCGCTAAGTCCTTCCTGAGTGACTGAAACGGTCCTTTCAGTGCTGCGGTAGCTGATAGTCACCGTAGCCGTACGCGAAGCGTCTGCCTCGTTGGCAGCCACATTGATGGTGACAGCACTTCCGGATACAGATGTAGTGCACCAAGCCTGGTCTGCACTGGCCTGAATACCGCTTGCCACACCTGTAACGGTAATCACTTCCGATCCGCCATTGGCAGAGAAAGTCAGCGAATCACGATCAAGAGTCATGTCGACTTCAGGAGTACAGGACATGACAGCAAGACCAACGAACGCTGCCAAAATCAAAAAGAGTTTTTTCATTTTTAAAATCTCCTAAATAAGTTAATAATAATAAGTTAAATAACAAATCTTCCTAATCGTCAGAAGCACTCCACGGTCTTCCACAAAAAATCATGGCAAAGATAAGTAATAAAATCACATTAACAAATATTTGTCATTCTTTTTTAGCAGGGCGGGGCTATTTTACACAAAAAAAGAGGCCGGGGGTGTCCCCGACCTCCTGTCTTGAACATGACGATCCGGCTTACAGGTCAGCCTTCTTTTCGAAACGGAGATTCTTGACGAAATATCTCATGTTCATAGGATCTTTCCTTGTCGTATTGTTCGAATATCTCCAGATTGTAAAGTAGCAGTCTTCAACTTCTTCACCGAATGTAAAGAAAGAATATGTCGAATCATAGAAGCCCTTCACATCCCCGGTAAGGAACATGTTGCCCTGCTCGCCGGTAACATACTCTGCACAGTACAGATAGAAGTTTACCATGTTCAGTTCGCTGTTTGCCGAGCCCAAAGCCATCGACAGCTCCCGAGCTCCCTCGTCGGAAATGTTCACGGTGAACTCCGTAACGAAATTGCCCTGGAGTTCGTCTCCGGAGTTGATATCCGTCACAGGGTCGTAATCGCCGCAGAAGAGTCCGCGGACCGCCAGAGCATTTTCCTGAGCTACTACCCTTACAGGGAAGTTGGCCTTTTCGCCGGATGCTACGAAAGTAGTATCGTAGACAGGCTTTTTATCGACTTCTCCCACCTTGGTAAGTTCCATCGTATAGAGGTCGCCGGTCGCATCATATATGCCGACAAGTCTCTGGATATCTGGAATAGTAGTCTTTACGACCACCTCGCCGTTCGAAAGCTGGATTTCGTCGCTGTGCGACCACGAAGCTATACGGAGTTTCACCCTCATTTCATCGAGCCTTGCGCTTACCGAATCAGGATATGTGAACTCGATATTCTTCGTTATCGATGCGGAATAATCCGGATTTGCTTCAATCGAATCCTTGTAGTCCGAAGGTTCGCCGAAAAATACTTCGAGGGAAGTAATCCTGTAATCCTGGTCCTCCATGCCAGGGAATCCGTCACCGTCATAATCGGCGACGACCTCTATGGTCGCCTTGACCGGCCAAAGGTTCGATGATCCCTTAAAAGTGATAGGGACAGGGTTGACATCGTCTTCGCCATTCGGGAAGTTGTACCAAATGGTATCATTGTCGAATCCTATCGTAGCCGTACCCTGATAAGCTTGCTCCGGCTGGCAGGAAAAGACGAACGATGCAGCAATAAATACTAAAAACAATTTGATGTATTTCATATTCGCAATTTTTAAATTTCAAAAATCTGCATGTCTAACTATTAATAACCAGCATTCTGCTGCGAACTGATCTGAGGATTGGTAATTACCTCCTCGTACGGAATCGGCCAAGTAAAGCGGTAGTTGCTGCCATCCACTGTCAACTCGTCGGTATCAGACTGACCTGCGAGGAAAATCACATCCGTGCTCTGTGCAGGACGGCCTTCGAAACCTTGATGATAGCGTTTCAGGTCGACAAGACGGAAACCTTCGGCAAAGAGTTCGCGTATACGCTCGTTCTTGAGTTCGTTCTCGAGATCCGAACCTGCGTAAGGCGTGTTTGAATTATGCGAAGGAATCCTTGCTGCCTTCAGCGCGTTCAGGATATTCGAAGCCTCGGTTTCGTTGCCGCTCTTGTCATACGCTTCGGCAAGTATCAGATACTGCTCGGCAATCCTGAAAGGTTTCGGTGCATTACGGTAGTTGGTCTCTCCGATCCACAGTTCAGGGTTACCCGGATACTTGTTGCAGAGGTAAACATTTGCCGTAGCGTTTGGAAATGTCACAGGGACATTGATGAACCAGCTCTGGAAACGGATATCGTCCTGCGTATACAGGTCTATCATCCGCTGTGTCGGGATGTAATACGGTGTGTATACACCGAGCGCAGTGCTGTAAGATACATAGTTGTACGACGAAGAAGACGGCTGCTCGTTGAAGTCGACATACACCTGCATGATGCACTCGTCTCCCGAATCGTCCGTCCAAAGATCGTTGAACGATGCGGTATCCGTAAGGAGAGCGTAGCGGGTACCGGCCATACTCAAATCCACGAGCGGTTTTGCATAGTTGATAGCCGACTGGTAGTCATCCATGTACAGAGCCACGCGAGCCCTGAAAGCAGCTACGACATCCTTGGTGAAATATATCTCGCCGTCTGCGGAAGCCTCGGTGCTGATATATGCTTCGGCACTGTCGAGGTCGGCGTTGATCTGCTCGAAGGTCCTTGCAAGGCTCTCGCGTGCAGGATACTTGGTCTCATCACTCGTAGGGTTGTATTCAGTGACTATCGGAAGACCGTATTCATTCTCGGCAGTAGCCGGATCGTAGTCGTTACATACATACTGAGCCAGCATGAAATAAGCATAAGCCCTTGAGAAGAAAGCCTCGCCCTTGTAAGTCATGAGCGTAGTGCTGTCTTCAGAACTGATGGTCGCTTCAGGATTTGACATATAGGCGTTGATCTTCTCTATGAAGAAGTTGTCGTTTGCAGATACGGAATAGCATGCGGACCAGTATGTCAACGCGCTTCCGAGGTTGTTGGAGAAATTCCACCTGTGCAAATCGCCACCGTTGTTACCGTACCCTATCGAAGCGTTGAACAAATCGGCCTGCACTTCTCCATCGTATATGTAACTTCCCGAAGTAATGCCTCTGAAATTGGCATAGATGAAGTTCCTCAACTTTGACGCATCGGCCATCGAGGAAAGAGCATTTTCAGGCGAGATGGCGCTGTATGGTTCCTTATTCATGTCGCAACTTGCCAACACCGCCAAAGCCATTAAAGATATAAGTATTTTTTTCATTTTTCTATTCTTTATCAGTTAACTAGAATGTAAATTCAACACCTGCTACGATCTGTCTTGAGTTAGGGTAGTTCTGAACACTGATATTACTGTCGACCTCAGGGTCCCAACCGGAGAACTTGGTAAAGGTAAGAAGGTTACGTCCTGTTACATATATCCTGAATCCCTGAATGAAGCCTGATTTCTGGATCAGCTTTTCCGGGAACGAGTAGGTAATCTGGATATTTTTCAGACGAAGGAAGGATGCATCCTCGAGCAAGAGGGTATCGAAATACCTTGTAGCCTCGAAACGAGGAAGCCTTGCATTTGTGTTGTCCGGAGTCCACATATCGTAAACGGCCGTAGACACATTGTAGAGTGGAAGCATCTGTGCCGGGTTGTCGAAGAAAAAACGGTCGTTGTTAACCATGTATTTGCCTACGACATAAGACCAGTCCATCGAGAAGCCGAGATTCTTCCACTGCAAGTAGAACTGAACACCGCCGGCTACCGGAGCGAAACGGTTCTTGCCTGTATAGTTCGAATAAGCCTCGGAGAAGACTTTGGTCTTGTTACCGTCGAGATCATACCACATCTGATAACCGTCGCGCGGGTCGACACCGGCCGAGAGAGGCATCCAGAATTCACCGTATGCGTGTCCTACCCTGTATGACTGCAAGTAGTCAGGAAGGTCGTACGAATCCCTCGTCGCGAAGAGCTGGGTGATCGCGTTGTGGTTGTAGTTGAAGTTGGTAGAGAGGTTGATGTACCAGTCCTGGTTCCTGAAGATATCGAAGCTCAAGTCGATATCGATACCGGTATTCTGCATTTCACCGATGTTGCCCCAGCCTGCAGAGTGACCTGTAGTGTAGGAATAAGGAATCTCCATCAACATGTTGGTAGTATACTTGTCATAGAACTCTACGGATACATTCCAGAAGTCGAAGAGACGAGCGGAAAGACCGATGTTCAAAGACCTTACGACTTCCCATGTGAGGTCTGGGTTGCTAACGTTGCCGATACCCCAGGAAACCTCTCCATTGTATGAAGTGCCGCTGCCTACGGTACCGATAGCCAGGTAGTTGTAAGGAAGACCCGAGTTACCTGTAGTACCCCAGCTTGCTTTCAGACGGAAATCGTCGATCCAGCTTGCACTTGCCATGAAGTTTTCACGGGAGATGTTCCACATACCTCCGATCGAATAGAAGACGCCCCATTTGCCGGACTCTCCGAAGAGGGAGCTACCGTCGCCACGGACTGTCGCATCGATGAAGTATTTGTCTGCGTAGTCGTATGAAAGACGGCCGAAGAACGAGTTGTATACGATATCGGACTTAGACCAGCTCGGTGCCGAATAAGGAGCGACACCGTCGGAAAGGTTGTTCTGCCTTATATCGGTGATACCGCTGACAGATACTCCGAATGCTTCGGTACTGTTCATGATGGACTCCTGACCTGCGAGCAATACGAAGTGGTGATCCTGAGCGATGCTGAACTTGTACTCTGCAGTATTGGAGAGAGTGAACTGGTAGTACCTCTGGAAGCTTTCGCTTGCGCTACCGCCTGTGATGAACGGACCTTCAGGGAATACCTGGTACTTGCTTCTCCAGTCGTATGCTTCGACTGCCTGGACAGCCCTGAGCACGAGACCTTTGACAGGAGTGAGTTCAATGTAGGTGTTACCGTTCAGACGGGCGTAGTTTTCGGTACTTGGCTGAATGGAGTTCAGGTAATATGTGCTCCACTGCTGGTTTTCAGTATACTGGTCGCGTTCAGCACCCCAGTGCCATTCGCCCGTGACAGGATCTTCGACAAGCTCATAAGGCGAAATCCACGGAAGGGTCGAAAGGGACGCACCCATCGGGTTGGTAAGCGAATATCCGCCACCGCTCTGGAACGAAGTACCGTTGGTCCTTGCTTCCTGGTATGTCAACTGCATGTTAGCACCGAGTTTCAACCAATCGTTGGCCTTCACATTGATGTTGGAACGCAAAGAGTAACGGCTCATGTCCGAATACCTCAATGTACCGTCCTGATCGAATACTGAAGCGGATATGAAGTAATCTGTCCTTTCGGTAGCGCCCGAAATGTTCAGGTCGACGCTCCATGTAGGTGCTGCGTCATTGAAGAAATAGTCCTGCCAGTTGGTATTGATGCCATACTTCTGAGCGCGTGCAAGATTTGCCTTCATGGCGTCCGAAGCAAACTGCTCAGGCATGACCTGGCTCAAGTAGTCAAACCACTGATTGGTATTGAGCATCTTCAGCTTTGACTGAGCCACGGAAGAGACACCGTACTGTGCACGGAGCTGTACCGTAGCCTTTTCGGAGCGTTTACCTTTCTTGGTCGTGATGTAAACGACACCGTTTGCAGCACGGGAACCGTAAATTGCAGTGGACGATGCGTCCTTCAACACTACAGTGCTTTCGATGTCGTTAGGGCTCAACGAAAGGAACACCGATGAAGAAACCGGAGTACCGTCGAGAATGAAGAGCGGAGTACTTGAAGAGTTGATGGAGTTGATACCACGGATACGCATTGACACGGTCGACATAGGTTCACCGGTACTTGAAAGCACCTGCATACCTGCCACCATACCCTGGAGAGCGTCGGCCGCATTCGCTGCAGGCCTGTCGGCCAGTTTGGAACCCGAAACCGATGCCGCCGAACCTACGACACTGCTTATCTTCTTAGCCGTACCGTAACCTACGACAATCGCATCCTCCAGCACTTCGGCGTCTGCGTTCAAAGTGACATTGATGATAGCCTGTCCGTTTACCGGAATCTCGGCAGTCTCATACCCCATGAAGCTGAACTGGAGTATGGCATTACTTGGCGCCGTAATGGAATAATTACCGTCGATGTCCGTACTGACACCAGTGGTGGTGCCCTTTACTATAACAGAGGCGAAAGACACGGGAGCCCCGGTTTCAGCGTCTGTTACGACACCCGTAATCGTAAGGTTCTGTGCAGAAAGGACTCCCGCACACAACATTACCATAACGGCCGTGAAAAAAAGTCTGATTTTTTTCATACGTTGATCTTTAAATTAAACAATAATACTACGGTTTTTATAATCAATAATTTACATCCAGGTCTAAAGTTTGGCATCCTTATTGTATGTCATTATACGATACATTTGGACACACAAAACCATTTAAACAATATCTGCAAATGTAGTCATTTTTTTCATACACGGATAATTGTTTTTACAAAAAGTAACATTTTTGACAACTTTTTGTCGTTTTTCCTTCATTCGTACTTATGATTGCATTGTTTGATTCCGGCGTGGGCGGACTGTCCGTTCTGAAAGAGATACGCAAGGCGGCTCCGGACGAAGATTACATGTATTTTTCCGACAATGCGTTCTGCCCTTACGGCGAAAAACCGGTTTCCGTAATACGGGAACGCGCCTGCGAGATATCGCGGACACTGATAGGCAAAGGAGCGGACATCATCGTAGTGGCGTGCAATACGGCTACCGCCGCAGCGATAGATTGTCTCCGTGAAAATTTCGATCTGCCGTTCATAGGCATGGAGCCCGCCATAAAACCCGCCGCTATCAAATCCAGAAGCAAGGTAATAGGGGTACTTGCCACTGCCGGGACTTTCAAAGGCGAACTGTACAAGCGGACATCGGTAAAATACGCAAAAGGGATCACTGTGATAGAGAGGGTCGGCAAGGGCCTTGTAGAGCTCGTGGAAAACGGCCAGACCGATTTCGAACACGCAGCCCGCGCCGTGATGGAGTGCGTAAGGCCCATGAACGAGAAAGGGGCAGACTGCATAGTCCTCGGATGTACGCATTACCCCTTCCTCGAAAGCGTCATAAGGCAATGCTCGCCTCAGGCCGAAATCATCAATCCTGCCGGCGCGGTCGCACGGCACACAATGGAAGTCCTCCGGGAAAAAGGGTATGGATTCGGAAAAGGTTCGGGAAAAATAGAACTGATGTCTTCAGGCGACGATACCGTCCTGAAGAAAATGGCGGGG
>DEPW01000061.1:2851-5898 GCA_002358965.1 Bacteroidales bacterium UBA3382 | reverse complement strand
GACTCGGCTTCGATGATGAACAAAGGCTTCGAAGTAATCGAGGCAAGCTGGCTGTTCGGGATTCCGGCCGAAAAGATAAGCGTCGCAGTGCATCCGGAGTCGGTAGTACATTCGATGGTCCGGTTCCAGGACGGCGCCGTACTTGCACAACTGGGCATGCCGGACATGAGGATTCCCATACAATACGCGCTGACCTATCCTTACCGGCGCCCGGCCGACGGGAAACGGCTTGACTTTTTCGAACTCGGCTCGCTCACTTTCCGAAGGCCGGATATGGAAAAATTCCCGGCGCTCGCTACCGCATACGCCGCTCTCGAAAAAGGCGGAAACACCTGCTGCGCCATGAGCGGAGCGGACGAAGAGGCGGTAACCGCCTTCATTGAAGGAAAGATACGGTTCACCGACATAAACAAAGTCGTGGAAGAGACACTCGCAAAAGTGGCGTTTGTCGCCGAACCGGACATGGAAGGGATATTCGAAACCGACCGGCTCGCAAGGCTCGAAGCGTCCAGAATCATAAGCAAAATCAAGAGATAATAGAAGCATGGATGTTATAATATGGATGTTATAATCAAGATAATACAAGTTCTGCTCGCCCTGTCGGTGCTCATCCTCGTACATGAGCTGGGACATTTCTGTTTTGCCAAGATGTTCAAAATCAGGGTCGAAAAATTTTATCTGTTCTTCGATTGGGGATTCTCGCTTTTCAAATGGAAACCGAAAAATTCAGACACCGAGTACGGCATAGGCTGGCTTCCTCTCGGAGGATACTGCAAGATATCCGGGATGGTCGACGAATCGATGGACACCGAATCGCTGAAAAGAGACCCGCAGCCGTGGGAATTCCGTTCCAAACCCGCATGGAAAAGGCTCCTGGTCATGGCCGGAGGGGTCATTTTCAATTTTATCTTTGCCATAATGCTTTATATCATACTCCTGCTCGGATGGGGGCAGTCCTACATCAGGAACAGCGATGCCAGCATCTACACTTCGGAACTCGCCCGGCAAATGGGCTTCCGGGACGGAGACAGGATAATCGGATTCGATGATTACGAACCGGAAAATTTCGCCGCGCTGTCGGCGGACCTCCTGCATGAACAGGCCAGCACCGCAACAGTGCTCAGGGACGGAGACACCGTGAGGATAGAGCTCGGAGACGATTACATTCCGAAGATGCTCGACTACAAACAGCCTATCTTCGGAATAGCCATACCTTTCGTCATCGACGAGATACCGGACAGCTCCCTCAACAAAGGCATACTGATGCCGGGGGACAGCCTCACGGCCATAGACGGGAAGCCGATGACATACCTCCAGGATGCAAAGAAATATTTTTCCGAGCACAAAGACACGACCGTGTCGATGTCTCTGATACGCGAAGGGAAGGCGATCGATGTCGAGGCGAGGGTCGACACTTCGGGCCAGGTGCAAGCCATCATGCGCATGCCGAAAATCACCCAGCGCGACTATGACCTGCTTTCGGCAATCCCGGCCGGTTTCAAACTGACATTCACGACGATAGGCGATTATGTCAAGGAACTCGGCCTGATCTTCGACCCTAAGACGGAAGCCTACAAGGAGGTAGGGTCCGTGATAAGCATCGGCAGCATCTTCCCTGAAAAATGGAACTGGTACACTTTCTGGAGCATATCGGCACTGCTGTCAATAATGCTCGGTGTGATGAACCTGCTGCCGATACCGGGATTGGACGGCGGGCACATCCTGTTCACCCTGTATGAAATGCTGACACGGCACAAGCCGAGCGACAGATTCCTTATGGGAGCACAAGCGATAGGGATGTTGATACTGCTGTCGATCATCGTGTTCGCCTTCTGGAACGACTTGAGGAATTTCGTTTTCTGACGGCATCCGGCATGATACATTAACGAATATGACAAAAACGACAATATCATGAAACACTTTACAAACAGAATCGCGGCCGCAATCATCGCAATCGCCGCAGCGGCCACCGCACTCGTTTCGTGCAAGGACACCGGGCAGATGTTCCAGAATGTCAGCGGAAGTCCGGGCGAAATCATAGTAGTCATAGACCAGAACGAATGGGATGCGGAACCGGGCGACATCATCCGTGAAGTCCTTGAAGCCGAATACCAGGTACTTCCGCAGGTCGAACCGAAATTCAAACTGTACAACATCAGCCCGAACAATTTTACCAGCCTGTTCTGGATACACAGGAACATCTTGATAGTCAACATCTCGCCCGATGTCGAAGAAAACAAGACGCACATCACCAAGGATGTCTGGGCAAGGCCGCAGACGGTAATCAAAGTCAATGCGAAGGACAGGCAGGCAGCAGTCGAACTGCTCAAAAAGGATATTTCCGTCATAGACAACGCATTCGAACAGGCTGAAAGAGACAGGATCATCGCCAACAACATCAAATACCAGGAAGGCAATGTCAGATCCGTCGTAAGCGCCATGACCGGCGGCTCCCCGTACTTTCCTATGGGCTTCACTATAAAGAAGAGCGACAGCAAGTTCATCTGGATAAGCTACGAAACCACATATGTAAGCCAATATGTCTTCGTATTCAGATACCCGGCCACAGACCTTAACGACCTCTCGGCCGAAAGAATCATTTCCGAAAGCAATGCCGCACTGAAACAGAATGTTCCCGGCCCGGTAGAGGATTCGTACATGATCACGGCGGCCCTCCCTTCGCCACAGATAAAGTATATCAAATACGACAACAGGGATTTTGCCGAAGTCCGGGGCCTTTGGGAAGTGCAGAACGACTATATGGGCGGCCCTTATGTGATACACGCTTTCTATGACAAGTCAGGCGAAAATGTCATAGTGCTGCTCGGTTTCGTTTACGCTCCAAAATACGACAAACGCAACTATCTCCGCCAGGTAGAGTCTATCATGTACTCGTTCAAATGGATGGAGACAGAAGAAAAATAACAATTTTCGCAAAAAAATTTTGGCAGTATTGAAAATATGCCTATCTTTGCACTCCGTTTCAAACCATTGATATGGCAAGAGACGATGATGGTGGATTCGTATAACGGTTAGTACTCAAGATT
>DEPW01000061.1:0-2817 GCA_002358965.1 Bacteroidales bacterium UBA3382 | reverse complement strand
ATAGGGGTTCGATTCCCCTATCCACTACGAAAACAAAAAAGAGAAACAATGGCAAATCACGCATCAGCAGAAAAGCGTAATCGTCAAAACGAAAGACGCAGATTGCATAACAGGTATTATGCAAAGACGACAAGAAATGCGATAAGGGCATTAAGGAACACTACAGACAAGAGCCAGGCAGAAGCCATGGCACCCAAGGTTTACTCCATGATTGACAAGCT
This sequence comes from Bacteroidales bacterium UBA3382, assembly GCA_002358965.1. GTDB lineage: Bacteria > Bacteroidota > Bacteroidia > Bacteroidales > UBA932 > Merdivivens. The sequence continues at coordinate 2,596 of DEPW01000061.1, read as the reverse complement.
TGCGAAAATCAATGTCATCCACGACAACAAAGCTGCCAATCTCAAGAGCGGCCTCGCCGTTTACATCAACAAGCTGTAACATCCGCCACGGATATTTGTTCCGAACACTTAAAAGACCGGCCTGCAAGTCCACCGACTTCATCGCCGGTCTTTATGATTATCCAGGCGTGCCTTCTCCGCGAAGAAAGCACGCTTATCCCTGCGGAACTGAAATAAATTTGCTCCACTTCGGGCTTCTGCGTACATTTGCATCCGTATTGCAGGTGTTCTCTGACGGAAGTAACGACAGGCAGCGATGAAGATAGCGGAATGGAAAGAGAACGACAGGCCGAGGGAGAGATTCGAAAGGTACGGAGCCGGGGCACTGAGCGACGCCGAACTGATAGCCATACTGATAAGGACAGGATACGGCGGGAAGGGCATGAAATCGGCCGTGGACTTGGCACGGGAATTGATTTCACACGCCGGCAATTCATTGGCGGGACTTTCAAAGATGTCGCTCGAAAGCATGGGACAAGTCAGGGGGATGGGAAAAGTCAAGGCCGTCACGGTCAAGGCCGCGCTTGAGTTGGGAAGACGGTTCGTAATGGAAGGCAACAGCCATATCAAAGACCATCCCATAACGGACTCCGGAAAAGCGTTCGACCTGCTTTACCCGATACTGAAAGACCTTGACCATGAAGAGTGCTGGGTGATATACCTTAACCGTGGCAACAGGGTGATTTCGATAGAGAGGGCATCGAGCGGAGGCACTTCCGCAACGATTGTCGACAGGAAGGCCATACTGAAATCCGCCGTGGAAAAGCTCGCAAGCGGGCTGATACTTGCGCACAACCATCCTTCGGGGAACCGTTTCCCCGGAGATTGCGACATAAAGGAAACCAAGGCATTGAGAGATGCCGCGAAGATAATGGACATAGCCCTTGTGGACCACATAATCATAGCCGGCGAAGACTATTACAGCTTCTCGGACAGCAGGGGCGCCTGCTTTTAAAGACGCTGGACGAAAATACAATTTTTCCGCAATATGAAACTGATCAACCTCGGGGAGACAAACTCGGCACTCAACAATTTCATCGCTGAAATGCGCGACATCGAAATCCAGAAAGACAGCCTGCGTTTCAGAAGGAACCTTGAACGCACGGGCGAGATATTCGCATACGAAATCAGCAAAGTCCTCTCATATTCCGAAAAGGATGTGGAAACGCCCTTAGGAATAGCCAGATGCTCCACATACGACAACGACATCGTGATAGGGACCATCCTGAGAGCCGGCCTGCCGCTGCACAACGGGATACTCAACTTCTTCGACAAGGCGCAGAATGCCTTCGTCGCGGCATACAGGAAGTATGACAAGGAAGGGAATTTCGAAATCCGCACCGAATATGCAAGCACGCCGTCGCTGCAGGGCAAGACACTGATCCTGGCAGACACCATGCTGGCCACAGGCTCTTCTTTGCAAATAGTATTCGAGAAACTGTGCGCAGATTTCGGCAAGCCCGAATACACGCATTTCGTATGTCCGGTTTCGAGCCAATACGCCGTCGAGCATATCAAGAAACATTTCAGGGGCGACCCGGTGACACTTTGGGTCGCGGCCATAGACGAAGAGCTCACTACGCATTCATACATCGTCCCGGGACTCGGCGACGCCGGAGACCTCGCATACGGAAGCAAACTCTGATCCTTCAGGGGACTGAAGCCTCTAAAGCTCTTTCCTCAAACGGGCAATCGGGATGTTCAGCTGCTCTCTGTATTTTGCAACAGTCCTGCGGGCTACCTTGTAGCCTTTGGAAGAGAGAAGATTCACAAGCTCCTCGTCAGTGAGGGGCTTTTTCTTGTCTTCGGCATCGACGCACTCCGACAGCACCTTCTTGATTTCGCGGGTCGAGACCTCGTCCCCGCTATCGGTGGACAGGCCTTCGGAAAAGAAATACTTGAGCGGAAAAATCCCGAAATGGGTCTGTATGTATTTGCTGCTGACCACGCGCGATATCGTGGATATGTCAAGACCCGTCATCTCGGCGATATTCTTAAGCACCATAGGTTTGAGCTTCGACTCATCCCCGTCCATAAAATAGTCGTGCTGATAATCTATGATGGCCTGCATCGTGCTGTAAAGGGTATTGTGCCTCTGCTTTATGGCCTCGACGAACCATTTGGCGGAGTCCAGCTTCTTCTTAACGAAGGTCGCTGCCTCCTTCTTCTCACGCTCGGAAGAATTGGCAGCCTCCATGAGGATATTGGCATACTTGCGGTTGACACGGAGCTCCGGGATGGAGAAACGGGGCATGGTCAGCTTCAGTTCCCCGTTTTCCAAGGTGAGGACAAAGTCAGGAACTATCTGCTGTGCCTGGTCATTGTAGGAATCGTCTATCTGGCCGCCCGGAGAAGGATTGAGCTTCAGAATCTTGGCCATTGCAGCCTTCATTTCCTGCTCTGATATGCCCATCTTCCCCATTATCTTCTGGAAATGCTTGTTGGTGAACTCCACGAAATGACTCTGGAGTATCTTTTCGGCATTGACCACATCCGGGGTGCGCTTCAGATTGCGGATCTGAAGGAGAAGGCATTCGCGCAAATCCCTTGCACCGAC
>DEPW01000119.1:1660-8973 GCA_002358965.1 Bacteroidales bacterium UBA3382 | reverse complement strand
GCCTGTTGCATGTTGTGGGTGACTATCACAACGGTAACTTCCTTGCGCAGTTCGCAGATGAGCTCCTCTACTTTCGCTGTCGAAATCGGGTCCAGCGCCGATGCCGGCTCGTCCATCAGAAGTACGGACGGCGACACTGCCATGGCCCGGGCAATGCATAGCCGCTGCTGCTGCCCTCCCGACAACGCGTATGCCGAAGCGTTCAGCTTGTCCTTCACTTCATCCCAAAGAGCCGCCCCGCGAAGGGACTCCTCTACCCGTTCCTTTATGAATCTCTTGTCCTTGACCCCGTTGACCCTGAGGCCATACGCTATATTGTCGAAGATGCTTTTCGGGAACGGGTTGGGGCGCTGGAAGACCATCCCGACATTCTTCCGGAGCCGGTCGACATCCGTTCCCGGAGCATAAATGTCCTGTCCGTCGATACAGATACTGCCTTCGAGCCTCGAGCCGGGTATGAGGTCGTTCATACGGTTGAAAAGCCTGAGGAATGTGGATTTTCCGCACCCCGACGGGCCTATGAAGGCCACGACCCTGTTCTGCGGAATATCCATCGAAATGCCTTTCAGCGCATGGAAGTCTCCGTAATAAAAATCGACATCTTTGGCTACTATTTTTTCCATTATGGCTTATTACTTGATTTTCAGTCTTTTTTCAAAATATTTCCTCGCCAGGCCGGCAATCAGGTTGATAGCCAGTACGAGTACTATCAGCACAAGGGCGGTTCCGTAAGCTATCGGCTGCTGGGACTCGATATCCGTTCCGCTTGTCGAAATCACATAAAGGTGATACGGCAAGGCCATGCACTGGTCGAAGATGGAAGCGGGCAACTGAGGGAAGAAGTAAGCCGCACAGGTAAAAAGTATCGGCGCTGTCTCCCCGGAGACACGGCCCAGCGAAAGTATCAGGCCCGTTATTATACGCGGCATGCCCATAGGCAACACCACTTTCCATATTGTCTGCAACTTGGTGGCTCCGAGGGCTAAACTTCCCTCCCTGATGCCTTCAGGGATGTCTTTCAGAGCCTCTTCGGTCGTGCGGATGACCAGAGGGAGCGAAAGCAGCCCGAGCGTGAGCGAACCTGCGAGGATACTGTCTCCGAAACCGAGATATTTTACGAACAGGGCCATTCCGAAAAGTCCGAAGACTATCGAAGGCACTCCGCTCAGATTGTTGGTCATGAGCCTGATGAATTTAACGGCAAGCCCGGTCTTCGAAGCGTACTCGTTCATATATATTCCGCTCATGATGCCTATCGGGAATGCCACTATGGCGCTTCCGGCCATCAGCAACAGGGTTCCCACAATGGCCGGGAAAATCCCTCCCGAAGTCATTCCGTCGGACGGAGCCTTTGTAAGGAAATCCCAGTCTATCGCTCCTCCCCCTTTGTATACGATGAAGCCGAGTATGGAAAACAGGACCAACACTATCGACAGGCTCATGGCCCTGAAGATGCCGAATGCCAGCTTTTGCGAAACTCGTTTGTCCATGTGCGTATCAATTGCATTTTGCCCTGTTGCGCGAGGCGATGTACTCTACGCAAAGGTTGATTATGAATGTAATGAAAAACAGAATCACTCCGAGCATGAAGAGCGACTGATAATGCGCCCCTCCGGACGGGGCCTCTCCCAATTCGGCAGCAATCGTCGCCGGTATCGTCCGCAACGGCTCCAGTATCGATGCAGGCACTACCGCAGCATTTCCGGTAACCATCAGTACGGCCATCGTTTCACCTATGGCTCTTCCAATGCCGAGGACCGCGCCCGAGGCTATGCCGGATGCCGAAGAAGGTATCACAACGCGATAAACAGTCTGCCAGCGCGTTGCCCCGAGCGCCAGACTCGCCTCCCGCAGAGAACGGGGACAATTGCGCATCGCATCCTCCGCTACCGTCACTATGGTAGGCAGAGCCATGATAGCAAGCACGATGCTGCCGGCAAGACCGCTCTCGCCGACCGGCAGGCCGAACACCTGCTGTAGCAGCGGCACAATGATTATGAGCCCGAAAAAACCGTATACGACCGAAGGGATGCCGTTCAGAAGCTCTATCAACGGTTTCAGTAAATTCCGCACCTTCGGCGAAGCCACCTCGGACATGTACACGGCTATGCTGATGCCGAAAGGCAGGGCGAACAGTATCGCGAACAGGCTTACCCACAGCGTTCCGGCAAGCAAAGGCCACATTCCGAAAAGCGGAGCCGGAGTGGCCGTCGGAAACCATTCCGGCCCCGCAAGCACCTCCTTCGGGGATATCGTCCTGTCTTCGACAAGCTTCAGCCCGCCCTTACAGTCTATCATGGATTCAGGAACGAAGGCCACCATCCCGGGAGTGTCCGCCACCAGGGCCGATATGAGCGAACCGGCATTCTCGTAATGCGCTCCGAGCTGCTCTTGAGTGAAATACCTGTCCGCATCTTCAAGCCGGAAAGTCACTATCGCCATATCGGGGCCGCCGAGTTCTTTCCAATTTACGATATCTTCATCGAAAACGGCCTTGATTTCCTCGGCGGTCATCCGTCTTACCGGATTGTCCTTGTTAAGGGCTAGCACATATCCTTCCTCTATCACATGTTCGCGGAAAAGTCCGGCCCCTTCGGTAAAAAGGAAGCCTATGATCAGCAATATCACCAGACTCGTGATGAAGCCGCTGCCAGTCAACAGCCATTTTACGGCTTTTTCAAAACATTTCCTCATATCACTGCCGTGTATTGACCGGCACGAACCCCTGCCGCAGCACGGATTCCTGGCCTTCGTCGGAAAGGACATAAGCTATGAACGGAGCTACGACCGCCTCTTTGTCAGAGTCGTAATAATAATACAGCGGCCTTACTATCGGATACGAACCGTCCGCAGCAGTTTCCGCCGAAGGCATGGCGTAATGCTCTCCGCCGTCATACGAGACCGCAAGCGGCTTGACATATCTGTTAAGATAGGCAAGCCCTATGTATCCAATCGCCCCTTCGGTCTGCCTCACCGACTGGATTATCGCACCGGTAGCCGGCATGGAAAGTATGCCGGCCATGTAATTCTTGTTTTCGAGCACGCTCTCTTTGAAAAACTCGTAAGTCCCCGAAGAAGTCTCTCTTGAGTAAACGACTATTTTCATATCTTCGCCACCGACATCTTTCCAATTGGTGATTTTTCCACGGAAAATGGCTTCCAGCTGTTCGCGGGTCAGGGCCTCCACGGGATTGGAAGGATTGACCACGACGGCAAGGGCGTCGTACGCGACTATCACCTCGCGCGATACCAGGCCGGCTTGGGCGAATTTCATTTTCTCGCCGAATTTCATGCTGCGCGAAGCCATTGCGATGTCTGTCGTGTTTTCCATCAGAGATGCTATGCCCACGCCCGTGCCGCCGCCGGTGACTATGACTTCCCCGGAGGGGTGTCCTTCAATGTATTCTTCCGCAAGTTCCTGGGTAAGCGGCAAGAGGGTGTCGCTGCCTTTGATACGCTGGGCCTCGGCATTGCCGTACATGCCAAGCGCGATGAATAGGGAAAAGAGGATCTTTTTCTTGTTCATTTATGTATTTCGTACAGGTGATTGGCCTGAACGGACGCAAAGATATGCACCGGACCCATCCCGGGCAATAGCCACGCGAGAGTTTAACAAATTTGTAATATCTTTGCATCATGACAGGACCTATCCACATAATCGCAGATGCACGCAGAAAGGATTCCCTTTCGCATCTGTGGGGCGCACCATTGCTCCCTGCCGGTTACGCATACCCCGAATACACCGACAGCGACGGGGATGTCAGACCATACGATTTCATCTGCCAGATCTATCTTGAAGACATTGCTCCCTTCGATCCCGAGGGTCTGCTTCCGCATACAGGGCTGCTCCTGTTTTTCAGCAAGATAGCCCACTATCTCGGAGATTTCGACGCTCCGGACAACATCAGCGGATACATAAGTGCGGCCGAAGATGCCGTAGTGCTGTATTTCCCCGACATTTCCGGTTTTGAGGAAATCTCCGTCGCAGACGAAGACGGCACGCCGCTGTATCCACGGGAAACGCCGATCGCATTTTCCGACAAACCAAAGGGAAAATATTCCGACGAACACATGGTTTTCGCACCTCCCTGCCATCGCGAATGGGAAGACTGGGACCCGCCGTTCGAAGGCTGGCGGATACTTCTGCAGATAGATTCATACGATTCAGAAGACTTCAACCTCAATTTCATGGACTGCGGAGTGCTGGATTTCCTGATTTCCCCCGAAGACCTTGCGGCACACTGCTTCGACAATGTCAGGGCGATAGTACTGTCGACATGAGCGCCTTACCATGCTGCCCGACGGGGCATGATTTTTGATTTCCGGCCAAACGGTAAAACAAAATTTCAACAAGATATCATGAAAAAACATATCGCAACCTTCGCAGCGCTTTGCGCATTATCAGCAGCCGCCTTCGCCTGCACGGCTTCGGCCCAGACCCCTCCGCCCCCGAAGGCGCACCATGAACTCACCGTGCAGGAGCGCGTAAAAGCCGACGCCGAACGGATCGCACGCGACTACGGAATGAACGAGAGGCAATACAAGAAGGTATACCGGCTGCTCCTGAAGATCGAGATGATGAAAGAAGACGCATTGGAAGGCAGACCGATGATGAAAAAGCCGAGAGGGCCTCAGATCAGACATGAAGGACACCCTCCTTGTTCACCGGGAAATGCTCCCGGACCGGACGGAAGGCATCCGGACAGGAAACACCACAAAGGCAAAAGGCCATAAAATGATCAGGAACATAGTCTTTGATTTCGGAGGGGTCATAGCAGACCTCGACATCGGGAACGCGATTTCCGCATTCAAGTCGCTCGGCATCGGGGATGTGGAAAAATACCTCGACCCCTACCTGCAAAACGGGCCTTTCCTCGAAGTCGAAAACGGGAAGACGGACGCCCAAGGCTTCATCGCGGAAATCAGCGGCCTTTCCGGGAACCGCCTCACCTACAGCCAGGTCCAGAAAGCCTGGCTGGCTTTCATTACGGGCGTCAGCCTAGACAAACTCGCATACATACTTGCATTAAGGAAACATTACAGGACATACCTGCTCAGCAACACCAATCCCTTCATAATGGGCTGGGCCTGTTCCGAAAGGTTTCCGGGGAACAGGCCTCTGGACGCATATTTCGACAAAATGTATTTTTCCTACATGATTGGCCGCACCAAACCTGACCCGGAAATATTCATGCACATGATTCAGGACAGCGGAATGAAACCGGAAGAGACCCTCTTCGTGGAAGACGGCAGCGCCAACATCGCCACGGCACGCCGACTCGGTTTTGCGACCTACCGGCCCGAAAACGGCGAAGACTGGACAAAACCCTTAAACGGCATACTCGGCATTTCAGAGGCGTGGACACAAGCCTGTAGCCCCTCCTTTCGGGACGCGATGAGGGAAATCCCTAAAACGACACAGGCACCAGGACCGGACTGCCCTCTGCGGTCCAAAGAGGATTCTCCACAGGCCTGATCCGTTTTTCAGCCATGGAAGCCTTCGTCGCCGATATATAGTCGCGCGCCCCTATGTTGAAAGACGGGAGGTATTTCCTCAATACGGCAGGATCGAATTTACAATAGTACAAAGGGTCCGTCAGCATATCCGCCTCGTATTCTTCCTCGCTCAATTGCGAATTGTACAGCACGAGATTGAAAAAATCGTGCGATGCAGCAAACTCTTCTTCGGTCGGAGGCGTGGAAAAATCCGTCCCGTATCCGCTCATCCAGCTTGCCGACATTGTCGTATCGAAAGGATGCTCGACCATCACGGCTTCGCCTTCGGCATTCACTCCGGATCCATATACGCTCGTCGTAAGATGTCCCGGAACGAGCTCGAAAGTACAATTAATCCCGAGATTGAGGCACCACGAAACGAATGCCAGACCGAGCTCCGCACAATAACCGTTATGGTTCTCGAATATTTCGTCTATCGTACGCAGATACTGTACGGCATTGTTCGCATGCCTTGTCGCATAATGTATATCGTATTTCTGCATCAGATAGCTGTAAGCATCCACATTATTCAGCAGATCCTCTTCGGCCGAACTTGCAATCCCGGTCAGGATATCCGCATAACCGTCCTGGAACACCTCGCCCTTAAGCCTTTCGATAAGCGGAGACGATTCATCGATAAGACCGGCCACAAACGCCGAAAGATGCATGGACATCATGGTCTGGTTTTCCCTCACTGGGAAACTCCCGACCATTTCCGGGTCGTGCAGCATTTCCGTCAAGGCTGCATTTGCAGAAACGGACTTGACAAATTCGACAGTACCTATAAACGCACGCAATGTCCTGCAGATGAACTGTTTCGTATAGGACTGCACTGGCTGGCCGTCTATCAGCACATCCCAATCGAGCTTTACCGCGCGGTCGTAGTCCCACATCAGCAATGCCTCATATTTCCAATCGACAGGCACCTGGAGCGAAAGCACATAGGCAGTATCGGCCGATGAAACAGTATACGAGTATTCGCTCGCGGCATTGATTTCGCTTTCCGCCATGCACAGCGTCAAGGTCGCACCTTCTCCGGGATTGAACACATCCATTACAAGATCTTCGGTAAAATTGGCCTGCACGAAAGGGCTGTCCGAATACAGCCGTTTGACGCCTTCGGCCTGAAGGATGACTCCCGGAAAAAGCTCATCCGGATACAGATTGAAGTATGCCGTACTGCGAACATCCCTCACCCATTCGCCCTGACCGTAAACGATGACGGTTTCAGGTCCAGATTTTTCATTACATGACCATACCAGAACGAAGGCGGCTGCCGCCATGGCCGCATATGCGATTACTCTTTTCATATATTGCATCTGTTTCGAAATATCCTGCAAAAATAACAATAAAACTTGTAATTAGCACACTTTTTGAGCGATCCGCGCTTTTGGAAAAAGTCAAGACAATGCAAAAGACGGGACATATATTTTCATTCCTGCTCCTCTCGGCAGCCCTGTTCTGCGCAGAGACTGCCGCCGCACAGGAAGATACAGGCTACCGAGAGCCAATCCCTTTCGGAGATTTCGAACAGTGGACGCAAAGAAGGATAAAAGAGTCAGCCATAGTCGGAAAGGACAGCGTGACCGTATATTCGGTCGGAAAGGAACAGACCATACACGGGAATGTCCCGTTCGACAATGAAGGCTCTCCATGGGCCACATCAAACGCTTTTGCGAAAGTCATGGGCATAGTCAAGACCAATGTCAATGTCCGTCCGGCGCCCCATGACGGAGGCAGATGTGCCGAAATGAAGACTGAAATCATGAATTTCAAAGTGCTCGGCATGGCCAAGGTCAATGTCCTTACGGCAGGGG
>DEPW01000119.1:0-1627 GCA_002358965.1 Bacteroidales bacterium UBA3382 | reverse complement strand
CGGAGCCGATAAACAGCATGGACAACACCATCGAGAGCGTAAATCTGGGGATACCTTTCACCAAACGCCCCAAATACCTCGTCTTCGACTACAAAGCCGTAATACGGAATTCCGGCACGATCAGCAAAAGCACCGGGATGAACAGACGCGACATGCCGGGCAGCGACAAGGCCATAGTCACCATCCAGCTGCAGAAGCGCACGGAAAAAGACGGTAAGATATATGCCGAAAGAGTAGCCACCGGCGAAATGCTGATAGACGCCAGCTGCGACTGGCGGAACGGAACAAGGCTGAAGCTGGAATACGGACGCCCCGCAGACATATCCGCCCTCTCCCCGTTTTCACAGCTGAACTCCGTATTTTACTCTGAAAATTCGGACGGCAAGTCCGTACCTGTCATCGAGACCGGCTGGGCGGACCCGGATACGGAACCGACTCATCTCATAATATATTTTGCCTCAGGATATCTCGGCATGTTCACCGGCGAACTCGGAAACAGCCTGAGCATAGACAATGTATTCCTTGAATATTGAATCTTCTTTTCTGAAATGATATTGTAATATTCGAACCTAATATTATATTTGCGTCTACATTCATTAAACCTTTAAATTTTATGCATTGTAGACACATTATCATCTCTCTTGTCGCATGCGCGATGATTTCCGGATGCGTGAGAGACTATCAGGAAAAACCTGAGACCGATCCACCGGTACTCCAAGCCGGAAACACCGTATCCGGAAAAGTCAGGATCAAAGTAAGCGAAGAATTTGCAAAACAACTGGAACAGATGGCCGATGACGAAGGGGTGATCCGCAACATCGGCGTCAAATCTGCCGATGACATACTCGCCGGATTCGAATTCGAAAGCATGCGAAGGACCTTCCCTCCTGCCGGGAGATTCGAGGAGCGCACCAGGAAGGAAGGGCTTCATCTATGGTATACGGTGACATTCAATCCTGAAATAAGCGTCACCAAAGCAGGCGGCGACATATCCGGGATACAAGGCGTCGACCATGTCGAAGGATTGCCGAAGATTTCCAGACCGGCATTCAAAAGGGTGCCTGCCGAAGACATAGTGCCGACAAAAGCAACGGCTGCAACGGACATATTCAACGACCCGATGCTCTACCAACAGTGGCACTATTACAATGACGGTTCGTACAGAGGCACCGCCGGCTGCGATGTCAATGTCGTCCCTGCATGGAAGAGCGGCTATTACGGAAGCCCGGATGTCATAGTCGCCGTCATCGACGGAGGCATCGACTATGACCATGAAGACCTGAAGGACAATGTATGGATCAACGAAGCCGAACTGAACGGAGAGCCTGGAGTAGATGATGACGGAAACGGCTATGTCGACGATATTTACGGTTACGACTTCGTATGGGGCTATCCTATCCGTCCGGACGACCACGGCACACATGTGGCAGGCACGATTGCGGCTGTCAACGACAACGGAATCGGCGTATGCGGCATCGCCGGAGGAAACAGCTCGCTCGGGATACCGGGGGTAAAGGTCATGAGCGGCCAGATATTCTATGGAGACTGGGACTCCGCATCGGATGTGGCGCCTGTATTCAAGTATGCGGCCGACAACGGTGCCGTCATCGCCCAGAACAGCTGGGGC
>DEPW01000038.1:3618-4323 GCA_002358965.1 Bacteroidales bacterium UBA3382 | reverse complement strand
GAGTGGCGGTGCGTGGCGAAGGCGTACAATCAGAATTCGAATACCATTCAAAAGTAAGGAGGAAGCGTCATGAAGATAACAGTTATTACGGGAAGTCCACGCAAGCATGGCAACAGCTTTGCCATGACGGACGCATTTATCAGGGAAGCGGAGACACTCGGCCACACGGTGCGACGATTTGATGCCGCACTGATGAAGATAGGCGGTTGCCGTGCCTGCCAGACCTGCTTCAAGACGGGCAAGGCTTGTTCGTTCGACGACGATTTCAACCTTATCGCACCTGCCATTATGGAAGCCGATGCTGTTGTATTCACCATGCCAACCTACTGGTATTCCATCCCGGCACAGATAAAGGGTGTGATTGACCGCCTGTTTTCATTCGTGGTGGGCGGAAAGGATATCGCCGGAAAGAAATGCGGACTGATAGCCTGCTGCGAAGAAAACGACGTGACGGTAATGGACGGCATCCGTATGCCGCTGGAACGTTCTGCCGCTCTGCTGAAATGGGAGATGGCTGGCGAAGTGCTTATTACCGGAGTATTGAACGAAGGTGACATCAACAAGACGGACGGCTGCAAGCAAGCGGCTGAACTGGCGCATAAATTCTGAACGTATGAAGGTATTGTTGATTAATGGCAGCCCGAATCAAACGGGCTGCACCTATACCGCCCTGCACGAAGTGGAAACCACCTTGCAGGCAAACGG
>DEPW01000038.1:237-3537 GCA_002358965.1 Bacteroidales bacterium UBA3382 | reverse complement strand
ACAGGACATTGTTTCCGCGACGACCTCGTGCAAGAGATACAGAAACGGCTGGATGAATTTGATGCCATCGTCATCGGTTCTCCGGTTTATTACAGTGCACCAACGGGGCAACTCGTTTCGTTCCTGAACCGCCTGTTCTTCGCCACGGAGAACCGCATGGCGGGCAAGCTCGGCGCATCAGTAGTATCGTGCCGCCGTGGTGGAGCCTCCGCCACCTTCGAGCAATTGAATCAATATTTCACTATTGCGAATATGCCTATCGTAGCATCGCAATACTGGAACTCGGTACACGGCTTCACACCCGACGATGTGCGCAAGGACAAGGAAGGCTTGCAGACCATGCGCATCTTGGGGCAAAATATGGCGTGGTTGCTAAAGTGCATTGAAAGCGGACGGAAGAACGGCGTTCGCAAGCCGGAATATGAACCGAGAATGCGGACGCACTTCATCCAAGACAAATATGAATAACCAAACTTAACAAGAAAACTTATAGATTTTTGAGTAGAGGATGTTTCCTGTCCGATTTTGAATTTAACCAACGGGAGGATAGCAAGCGGTTTTGGTCTGCATTTTCATTGACAAAAGACATTATGTCTTTTGTTATCCTTTTACTGTCCCGTGTAGCATCTTTCCAATAGTCATCTTCCCTGATATTGCATAAAGCAAGCAGTGTCAGTGCCGACATTTTCATTTTGCTGGGGGATTGGCAGTCCCAGGTTTTTCAGTATTTCCTGCGCTTCGCTAATTTTTCCCATAGTTATCGGATATTAAAATATTCTATCAGGATTTTATTGATATAATCAATAGAATAGTCGTTGTTCAGGATTATTTTTCTGCCGATTTCCTGAATGGTTCCAATGTCAGGCATTGGCATGATTTTAAGTTCGGTAGCACTTACATTTGTATTGCCGTTGAACGTTCTGAAATAAGTGTCGAAAATATTGCTGTTAAGAAGGGCGGAAATTCCCATTACTTCATCTCTTTTCAGACGTCCTCCCGGCCTGTGCATGTAATTGAGTTTGTTTTCGATGCCGATTAGCTCGTATTTGGACATGTTGCCGAAATATGGTGCTGCAATCAGTCTGCTGTCATCATCTTTGGAACTGAATCTTCTTAACAGTATGTAATTTTTGTTAGGCAATAAATACGCTTTTGTGTTTTTATTGGCAATTATATACTGTCCTTTATCTTTTTTGTCATTTTGCGCCGTTGTATGAGAATATATATTGCCCAACCGTTCTGCGTATTCGGACGGCTTTTCTTTCTCTGTGGGCAAGTTTATATTCATATCCATAGAAGGCAAATATACGCATAATCTTTATATCCCCAGCAACTTGCACACTTTCCGGTGTACCTCGGTGTTGTCAATCAGTCCGTGGAACTCTTCGGCGCCCGGGCCGTAAGCGAACAGAGGTACCGGAACACCGGTGTGTCCGCCCGTAGACCATCTGAAATCGATGCCGCTGTCGCCCTTGTTGAAGTCGCTGTCGTTGGATGCCATGGTAAGCCCTCCTGTTTCATGGTCGGCGGTTACGATTACGAGGGTCCCCGGATGACTGTCAGCGAATCTTTTGGCTACAAGCATGACCGAGTTTATCTCCTCCATGTCCTTGACAAGCGGGCCGTCCAGATGGTCGTGGCATGAAAAATCTATCTGCGACTCTTCCACCATCAGCAGGAAACCGTCCGGACTGTTCTTGCCGAGGATGTCCAAGGCGGCCTGGGTGCATTCAGCGAGCATTCCGGGCTTGCGTTCATCGGTGTCGGGGAAATGCTTTTTGAAAGGCAGGAAAATGATATTGTCCCACTCCTCGGGTATTGAAGAGATGAAAGAATAATCGTTCAGGACGACATTGTAGCCCGTCGCTTTCAGAGAGTCGAGGCGTGCGTTGCCTCCGTTTTCATCGGGTGCGAACATCCCGGAGCCTCCGGTGAAGACGACATCGAGTCCGGATGAAAGAAAATCATCGGCTATGCCTTCGTCATCATGCCTCGTGATGTTGTGGGCGTACATTGCGGCCGGAGTCGCGTGTGTGAACGAGCAAAGGGTCACAATGCCGCATTCCAGGCCGGCGGCCTCGCATTTTTCGGCAAAGTTCGGGACATTGCAGCTGTCGGCATCTATCCCGAGGGAGGAATTGTTCGTCTTGTGTCCGGTAAACAGTGCGGTGCCTCCTGCGGCCGAATCCGTAACACGGTTATTCGCCGAATGTGTCGTGACAAAGGCGGTCTGCGGGAACAGTCCGAATGCGTTGGTGTCGGGGCGGGCTGTCTCCAGGGCGGCCACCTGTGCCAGTCCCATTCCGTCGCCTACGATGAATATTACATTCCTGACTTCCCGGTCGGTCTTTCCGTCCGTTGCGCTATCTGAAAAGGAATCGCTCCTTCCGGCACATCCGTAAAGTGCCATCAGGAGCGATAATAAGATAGCGGCTGAAAAAATATTATTTTTCATTATGCCGTGTTTGCGGTTTATTTTAAAACCCCGAGTTCTTTTCCTACCTTTACGAAAGCGGCTATGCACTTGTCGAGGTGCTCTTTCTCGTGTCCCGCGGAAATCTGTACGCGGATACGCGCCTGATCCTTAGGAACTACCGGATAATAGAAGCCCACTACGTAGATGCCTTCCTGGAGAAGCCTGTCGGCCATCTGCTGCGACAGTTTCGCATCGTAAAGCATTACGGCGCAGATTGCGGACTGGGTAGGTTTGATATCGAAGCCTGCCTCGACCATCTTCTTGATGAAGTAGTCGGTGTTTGCATGGAGCTTGTCCTGGAGCGCGTTGGTTTCGGCCATCATGTCGAACATGCGGATTGCAGCTCCGGCAACCATCGGAGGTATGGAGTTGGAGAAGAGGTATGGCCTTGACCTCTGCCTCAGCATGGCGATGATTTCTTTCTTACCGGTAGTGAAACCGCCGATTGCGCCTCCGAATGCCTTTCCGAGGGTACCGGTGATGATTTCAATTTTGCCCCTGAGGTTGTGGAGCTCGGTTACGCCCCTTCCTGTCGCGCCTACTACTCCGGCAGAGTGGGACTCGTCGACCATTACCATTGCATTGTACTTGTTGGCAAGTTCGTAAATCTTGTCGAGAGGGGCAACGTTTCCGTCCATCGAGAACACGCCGTCGGTAACGATGATACGGTGCCTCTGTGCCTGTGCGAGTTTGAGGCATTCCTCAAGTTCGTTCATGTCGGCGTTGGCATAACGGTATCTCTTTGCCTTGCAGAGACGTACTCCGTCTATGATGGATGCGTGGTTGAGCGCATCGGAAATTATTGCATCCTGTTCATTGAGAAG
>DEPW01000038.1:0-164 GCA_002358965.1 Bacteroidales bacterium UBA3382 | reverse complement strand
CCGAAAAATTCGGCGATTTTCGCCTCCAGTTTTTTGTGGAGATCCTGTGTTCCGCAGATGAAACGTACAGATGACATTCCGTAACCGTGCGTATCGAGTGCTTCTTTAGCGGCTTTTATAAGCTCTTTATTGTCGGAAAGGCCGAGGTAGTTGTTGGCGCAGAA
>DEPW01000070.1:17521-21649 GCA_002358965.1 Bacteroidales bacterium UBA3382 | reverse complement strand
ATTCTCTTTTGGGTCGGCCCCTTGAGTCGCGGTCAGTGCGTGCCGGCCGTTTCCGACCGTTTTCAGCCGCTTCTAATCAAAGCTGATGCTTTTCCACTCGGTGTCTGCCCAGTCCGCTGACAGCCTGTCCCTAACTGCCAGTCCGCTGATGCAGACGCGAAATTATCCGTATCCGAATTGAAAAAAAACTCCGTCCGTAACGGAGTTGCTGCTACGGACGGAGATTATCTCGTATCGTTCTGGATACGCGCAGGAAGTCGGCTTCTCTTTAGTCGTCGTATCTGAGTACTTCGAAATTGCTGTTGAATACGATTTCAAGTCCGTTGTTCAATTCGACTTCGTAACGGTTGTATTCGCGTGAAAGTTTTTCAATAGCGTTGTTAGGGTGTTTTGCCTTGACATAGTCGAGGAGCTTTGCCGGTACGGCGGTGTCAGGAACATTGTTGTATTCGCAGTCGATTTCTTCCCATTCTCCGTTTCCGCGGAATTCGATACTGTCGCCGTTAGTGAATTTCACATCGTAAGTGGTGCTTGTAAGTTCGCTCTCTTCGATGATATATTCGATTTGGTGAGATGCGAAGTTAGTCTGGATGAATTCCTGTGAAGCTTTCGGAAGCTGTTCGAATTCGATGAGCCTTTCGCGGTCGAAAGAAAAGAATGTACTGATCGAAAGAAGTACTGAAGTGAGAACTGTGCTGATAGTCATCATGTTTTTAAATTTTTAATGTTGAACTTATATTACCTTTTGTTTGTTTTCGTGATGCAAAGTTGGAGCATTAATCTGAAACAATCCTGAATAAATGCGAAAAAAATAAAAATTCTTATGTGTGGATTGTGAAATAATGCATATCGTCTTTGTATTCGTAAACAATCCTGAAACCGTATCTTTTGCAGATGGCATCGACGATGGACAGTCCGAGACCTGTCGAGTTTCCGCCTTGGCTTTCACTGTCTTTCGAATCCTCTTGCTTATAGAAGCGTTCATATATCTTGTTTTCGTCCAATGGACCGCAAACGGAGGTGTTGGCGATTGTCAGTTTCCGGTCTTTTTTCACTATCCGGACTTCTCCGTTATCGCGATTGTGCGTGAAAGCATTGCGTACGAGGTTGCCGACGAGCGTTGCCGCCAATGTAGGGTCCATTTTCGTATGTATCTCGGAATTTCCGGAAATCGTCAGTTTTATGTTTTTTCCGGAAAATATTTCGTGCAGGTCGCTTGCGCTCTCTTCGGCGATCCGCCCGAGGCAGACATCTTTCAGGTCTTCATACCGGTTGTTCTCAATGCGGCAGAGCATCAGCAATGTCCGGTTTAGTTTCGACATGTAGGCCAACCTTCCGTTTATGCGCTCGAGATATTCCATCTGTTTTTCTGTGACATCAGGGTCTTCGGCGAGCATTTCAACCGCGTTGCTGCATACGGCGATAGGTGTCTGCATTTCGTGCGATGCATTGCCGATGAAGAGTTTTTGCTGCTCATATATTTCATTGCTTCTTTCGACGCTGTCCATTACGGCTTCTTTTATGAGGCGAAGTTCGGTTATTTCGTTTTTGCCTCCCTTGAAGTCGGCAGGTTCCCCGACCTTGTGTCTGCGTAGCCAATTGAGCAGGTCGTACATCGGCTTCATGCTCCTATATATAATAAAGGTGATGATCGAAATGATGGCCAGTATCAGCAGCGCCCCGAGCATTATGGCACTGTTCATGAGAAGTTCGGAAAAATCTTCGTCGTCGAATGAAGCGGAAAGCAAAGTGATTCTGTACCATTCCCCGTCCGGCATCTCGTAGCTGAAAGACAGTGTACGCACATCCTGGTTCTCGCGGAGGTCGTCTATGTACATGTCATCGTTCTCATAGACCCACTCCCTGTGTCTTGTGCCATAGTTTTCTGAGACTTTCTCCATGAAACAGTTGGAGTTGGCCCAAAAATGACTGACGGTCGTGTCGGGCACTATCCCTCTTTCGAACCTGTATATGAGTTCTTCCGCATATTTTTCAAGATACTCGTCTATCTCTTCGTAAACTTCGGAAACGGTGCTGTGGTAGGTGTATACCATCCATGCGGAAATGATGACTATCAGCGAAATGGCGGTATTGAGGACAATCCTTGTTATGAGTTTCATATCTTCACTAATTTGTATCCGAAACCGTAGACCGCTTTTATCTCGATATCAGCTCCGGCAGCCTGTAATTTTTTACGCAGATTCTTGATTTGCGCATATATGAAATCGAAATTGTCGGCCTGGTCGATGTTGTCTCCCCAGACTGCCTCGGCGAGCGTCAGCTTGTTGCAGACACGCTCGGGCCTTGTCATGAAGTGCAGGAGAATATCGTACTCTTTACGCACGAGCTGGACAGGGGTCTCCCCTGCATGGCATTCCCTTGTCTTTGTGTCCAATGAGACATTGCCGTAAGTGATGATGTCCGAACCCTGTTTGAGCCCCCTCCGTGTCACGCTTCTGATTCTGGCTGAAAGCTCGGCAAGATGGAATGGCTTGGTGATGTAGTCGTCGGCCCCGACATCAAGGCCTTCGAGTTTGTCCTCTAACGAGTCTTTTGCGGATATGATCAGCACATGGGCGGTTTTGTTGCGTGCCTTGAGCATTTTCAGCAAATCCATTCCGCTGCCGCCCGGAAGCATGATGTCGAGCAGGACTACATCGTATTCGTAATCGTTGAGCTTCCCTTCGGCGCTGTGGAAATCGCCGGCGGATTCGACTATGTATTTTTCCCTGATAAGCATTTCGCGCATCATTTCCCTGAGCGACGGTTCGTCTTCTATTATGAGTATCTTCATCTTTATGTTATGATTGGAAAATCGACTTGCAAAAATACCCTTTAATTTTGAAAGAAAGTTGAAATACGGCAGAAAAACGGGTCCTGTGAAGGAGATGTTTTCCAAATGAGTGAGTTTTAGAAGATTATAGTGAATGTATAAATAATGTAGATATTATTTTAATTACTTAATCCGCGCAATGATGTCTGAAATACCATAAATAATTTATATTTGCGACTTGCTGAAGGCGGCCTCGGACCGCCTTGGGTACAGAAGGAATCTTAACTGTAAAATGATTGTGATATGAAACGTATTCTTTATGTGTTTGCCCTGGTGGCTTTGCTTGCAGGGTGTGAAAAGCCGGAACAGATAGTCAATGTTACCGGCCTGAGAATCGAACCTGACGAATTGTCTATGAAAGAGAGACAGGTCGATTCATTGGCAGTTGTCATCGAACCGGAAGGCGCGACCAACCGGAATGTGATCTGGAGCAGCGAGAATCCGGATGTGGCTTCGGTGAATGCGAACGGCGTTGTGACGGCGTTGAAGGAAGGTACCGCTGTCATCGTATGCGAAACGGAAGACGGAGGCCTGACTGCGGAATGTGTCGTGACGATATGCAATGTCCCTTCATTTCCTGGCAAGACAGTGAGGATTACGGCCGGGACTTTCAAGATGGGAAGTCCGGAATACGAGGCCGGCAGGCTTGAAGATGAAGTCCTGCACGAAGTTACTCTGACCAAAGATTTCTATATGAGCCAGTGCGAGATAACCAATGCGCAGTATTGCGAGTTCCTGAATGCGGTAGGCGTCAAGGACGAAAGCGGTGAAGGTTTCGGCATCGGGCATATCGATTATTATGATCTGGAAACGGATCAGGAGGTATCGACCGACCAGATCTTCATATACGACTGTACAGTGGTAGCATTTGGCGGCGGAGACGAGTGGGGAGTGTTTTTCAATGGCGATGAATGGGAGCCTATGGCAGGATACGAAGACCATCCTGTGGTATTCGTTACATGGTTCGGAGCCATGGCATATGCCCAGTGGGTGGGCGGAGCCCTTCCTACGGCCGCTCAATGGGAATACGCTGCCCGCGCCGGTAGTTCGACCGCTTATTTCTGGGGCGACGATCCTGCCGGTATCGATGAATATGCATGGTACATAGGAAATTCGGACGACCACACGCACCCGGTAGGCCAGAAATCCCCGAACCCGTGGGGACTGTACGACATGATAGGCAATGTGTGGGAATGGTGCCGCGATTTATATGGACCGTACCCTACCGAAGCGGTTACGGATCCTGTGAACGACGTCATCGGCCCTTATGGAAAAGAGTATGAGCTGAGAGGCTC
>DEPW01000070.1:15166-17504 GCA_002358965.1 Bacteroidales bacterium UBA3382 | reverse complement strand
AGCCGTTGCGCCCTCCGTTACGGACATTCGGACTGGAGATACTTTGTAGTGGCGGGCTTCCGTGTCATCTTTGAAATAGACGAGTAATATAAGGGTTTTTAATC
Source organism: Bacteroidales bacterium UBA3382 (assembly GCA_002358965.1). Taxonomy (GTDB): domain Bacteria; phylum Bacteroidota; class Bacteroidia; order Bacteroidales; family UBA932; genus Merdivivens. The sequence continues at coordinate 17,400 of DEPW01000070.1, read as the reverse complement.
GGTTTTTAGTCATGAAACATTATTTGCCAATCATGGTTTCCATGATCATGTTGTCAGCCGCTGCGTGTACGGAAGAGCCAAACAACGAGGGAGGCTCTTCGGAAGTGCGCGTGGAGAGCATACTTATCCAGCCGGACGAGTTGACATTGAAGGCCGGGGAGACGGGCGTGTTCACATACGAGATAACTCCTGCCGATGCCGCCAATCAGAATGCCACATGGAATTCGCAGAATACTTCCATAGCTACGATAGATCAGAGCGGAACAGTTACTGGCATAGCTCCCGGAACAGCGATGATTACCGTAGAGAGCGAGGACGGCAACTTCTTGGATATGGCTTATGTCACTGTTCTCGAAGCTGATGTCAAAGTTACAGGCGTAACTCTGAATCTTCAGAATATCAGACTCATGCTGGGGGATACGCGTCAGTTGGAGTATGAGATAGAGCCGGTGAACGCGACGAACACCAATGTGATATGGTCTTCGGGAGACGAGGCTGTTGCGACGGTGTCGGCCGAAGGGCTTGTTACCGCCATGTCCATCGGGGAGACAGTGATTACGGCTACTACCGAGGACGGTGGCTTTACTGCGACATGCAACGCAGTGGTGCAGGAAGTGGGGAGGCCTACTTTCACTTTGGAAATGGTGGAAATCCCTGCCGGAACATTCATGATGGGCGCCCCTGAAACCGAGGAAGGTTTCATGGATGAAACGCAGCACGAGGTTACTCTGACAAAGGATTTCTATATGAGTGCGTATGAAGTGACGACCACCCAATATGCCGAGTTCCTCAATGCCGTCGGCATCCGACAGGACGGAATGGGTGAAGTCACCTATACCGACAACGGCCAGGAAATTACGGATACGAAACTGCTTGTGACCGACAGCAGTAATCCTGATGCGAGCCTCGGCGGCACATGGGATCATGGATTGCATTGGAATGTGGAGAAGGATATGTGGGAACCGGCCCCGGGGTGTGAGAAGTATGCGATCGGCCATGTTTCCTGGTATGGCGCGGTGGCTTTCTGCAACTGGTACGGTGCTTCTCTCCCTACCGAAGCGCAATGGGAATACGCATATAGGGCAGGCAGCGAAGCGACCTATCCTTGGGGAGACGATCCTGCGCTGGTCAATGATTACGGCTGGATATACCAGGGAGGCGGTGAGATGCCTCAGATGCACAACATAGGTGAAAAGCTTCCTAACGCATGGGGCCTTTACGATATGGTAGGCAGCCTTATGGAATATTGTGCCGACTGGTACGGCCCGATGACATCGGAGGCGGTAACCGACCCTGTCGGTCCTGCTACTGGCGAATACCGTGTGCTCAGGGGGTCATGCATCACTCACAACTACCTTTATACGCGCTGTGCTTACCGTGACAGTTATGATCCGGACAAAGGCACCGGAGCGGGAGGCTTGTATGGCTTCCGTGTGGTCAGCTACAACAAATAATGATTAATGTTTTTTTTAGAGAATACGATAGCAAGGATGAAAAAAATATTGTTTTTTCTCGCTGTATCCGCCATTTTAGCCGCGGCCGCTTGTACTCCGGAAGACAATCCGGACGGCCCGGTAGATGACGGAGGAGGCACTGAACCTCAGGATACGACAGCGACTGTCATAGCTGTCGAAAGGCTCGTACTCGATACTGTCGAATTGTCCCTGTACGAGGGCGAGAGCTATACCTTGTCGGTCTCTGTCTTTCCTGAAGAGGCGCAGGACTATTCGTTGGAGTGGACGACTTCCGATGTCGATGTGGCGACAGTCGCGCAGGACGGGACTGTCACGGCCGTAAGTGCCGGCGAGGCCGTAGTAACGGTTTCGACAGGCGATGTTTCGGCCGAATGCGCAGTTACGGTGATGGAGGAAAAGTCTTTTCCTATCGAAACGGTGCTTGTCCCGGCGGGCTCATTCATAATGGGTACGCCAGTGTCGGAGCCTAACAGGGGCGATGATGAGACTCAGCACGAAGTTACCATTTCCGAAGATTTTTATATGGGAAAATATGAAATCACGAATGCGCAGTTCGCCGAATTCCTGAATGCGATAGGGTGTCCGGAATCGGGAACTTACGATATCGAGGGAGAAGGTAATCAGATGCTGGTCAGGGCTGACGAATGGGGGTGCATGTATGAAGGAGGAAAATGGGTCTTCGATCCCGAGTTTGAAAACAAACCTGCAATATGTGTCACCTGGTTCGGAGCCAACGAATATGCCAAATGGATCGGCGGG
>DEPW01000070.1:4537-15139 GCA_002358965.1 Bacteroidales bacterium UBA3382 | reverse complement strand
CCTGCCGTGGCGGACAGACCGAAAGCCTTCCTTTCGGAATAGGCGACGGCCATTCGCTGACTTACGACCTTGCCAATTTCAGGAGCAATTTTCCGTACGACGATGCTGCTGGCGGACAGTATGAAGACGCTTCGGCGGATTACAGAGGCATCACTACCGATGTAGGCTCGTTCGAGCCAAACGGTTTTGGTCTGTACGATATGCACGGGAATGTGTACGAATGGTGTTCCGACTGGAAAGCGGATTATCCGGAAGGACCGGTGACCGACCCTCATGGTCCTGATACTCCGACACCGGAACATACCAAAGTGATCAGGGGCGGAGGCTGGTTCATCCATGGACAGTATTGCCGTTCGGGCGACAGGGATCACTTCATGCCGTTCGCATTCGACATATATATAGGTTTCAGGGTCGTTTTTCCTAAATAATCTTTTGAAGAATAGTAATTAACCATTAAAGAAAAATGAAAAAAATATGTGTCCTTTTCGGACTTTTGCTTTTTGCCGCTGCGTGCGAGCGTCCGTCTTCGGAAGAATCGGAGGGCAAGGAGTCCGAAGTAAAGTTCGGCGTAGAGGTGACGCCTTATCAGGGAGGCGTGTCTTCGGCTCTGTTTTTGGATGAGGGCGCCCCTGTATCCATACAGGTCGAAGATATTGAAAACCCCGGGTCATGGGGAGAAATACAGGATTATGCGGTGAACGGTGGCATGCTGACATCCGAACATCCTTTCGTCATGAAAGAGGGCGAAGGCCGCAAAATCGTGCGTGCATGGTATCCGGGGAGCGGCTACGCGGCCCTCTCTTCCGTATGGGAAGTCAGTGAAGACCAGACCTCTCGCAAGGAAGGCCTGTCTTCGGACGATTTGCTGTATGCGACATCGACTATGGGATATGGCCAAGACGGCGAACTGGTATTTTACCCTCAGACGGCAAAAGTGACCGTCAATGTCCTTAAAAATGAATATCTGACGGATCTTTCACAGATTTCCGGCCTGACTCTGGGCGACGGAGACCTTGCGATGAGCGGAAATTATTCGTTTCCCGTATCCGGCGTATCGGTAGGTGACTGGACTGTGGAAGGAGGCGACGGGACCATCGCGCCTCTTAAACTCGCATCGGCCGCATCGGGTAGTTTGGCAAGTTACAGCGCCACGGTGATTCCACAGGACATGACAGGAAAGAATCTGATAGTGCTCACTCTCGAAAACGGAGTGTCCATGAGGTATGTGCCGTCGTCTGAAGATGCCGCGGCATCGATTAAGGGAGGCCGCGAATATGTTTGCGAAGTGACAGTGAACGGCGATGAACTTACATTGAATGTCACTGTCTCCGAAGGTGGCGCCTGGACCGATGGGGGATCTACCGATATTGATTCCGATCCGCTTACTTATGAAGAATACGGTCCGCAGGACACTACGCCGAAGGTAGGAGATTATTATTATTCGGACGGCTCATGGTCGGACGGGGGATTGCGCCGCGTATATTATGCAGACGGCGAGATGGTGTGGGACGAGAACAAGCCATCTCCTTCCATGACCAATCCTGAAACCGGGCAGCCTCGCAGCGTGATAGGGATTGTATTCACGACCGACGCCGAACGCATGGGCGATGCCGAGAAGCAGGCCTTGGAAGCTGCCGGTGTGGAGCCTCACGGGCTCGTGGTCTCGACGATGAACGCCGGTGACGGCGCGATGTATGCGTGGTGTTATATGATACAGGACGAAACTCCGATAGGATTGCCGAACATCGTGACCTTCGCCGAATCGGATGCCGATATCGACGGGTATTATTACAACCAGCAGATCCGCAATGAGAGGGGAGGCAGCATGACGATGTATGCGGCCTTCAAGGCTGCTGCCGATTTTGACGACGAGGCGGGCTGCCCTGAAGGTACGACCGGGTGGTATCTGCCGTCTTCGGGACAATGGTTCGATATATTGAGGAATCTCGGGGATTTTGATATCAGCGATACGGCTGATTCTTTCATGAACATGTCGGAAGGCACTTTCATGTGGATGGATGCCGGAGATGTGCCTATGATCCTTAACGAGATGATGTCCAAAGTGCCTGACGACAGCAAGGATCCGTTTACTGCGGATTATGTGTGGACATCTTCGGCGGTCTCTACGGACAATGCCAGGAGGCTTTTCCTGGACAATTTCGGATTCCTCAGATGCGAAAGCACATCCAAGGGGGGAAGTTCGTTGGTACGCCCCGTTTTGGCTTTCTAATTTTAATCGATGGGAGATATTATGAAAAATATTAATTGTTTACTTGCTATCATTGTTTACGTTTTTGCGGTTTCGTGCTCTAAGGAACCGGTAAAAAACGCTGAATCGGCGGAGGTGATACATATCGAAGTGGTGGATGGCGGATTCGGCGGGACACGCGCTACGGAAGACGGATTTACCACGGTCTTTACGCCGGGTGACAGGATAGGCCTGTTCATGTTGGAAGACGGTGCGATATCGCCGTCCGTGAACAATTTGTGTTTTACGGCGGTCGAAGGCGCCGACGGTCTTGTATGGCAGGCGGATTCGGAATTCTCGGCATCCTTGCTGGATGTTGAAAAAAATGTTTTCTATGCCTATTATCCTTATGTCGATGAACTTCCTGCGCAAGTGAATCCGGCGGCAAGCGGAGACGAAGGATTTTTCGCAGCAGTGGCCGATGCGTGGGCAGTGGCGGAAGATCAGACGGACTATGAGGATTATACCGCTTCCGACTTCATGACGGCCACGGGAGCGTTGTCGGGAAACAATCTGGATTTTTCCATGAAGCACAGGATGGCTCTTACCGCTGTCATATTGCCTCATATATTGTATGTGTTCACCAATGAGGATGTGGATTTGCCTAATTACAGCATCCTGCCTTCGAATCTTTCATTCGAAGGTTTCGCGCCGTGCATTTTGTCCAACGGGGCGTTCGGCTATCTTGTGAATCCCGCAGACTGGGTGAGCCGGGAGTTTTCCGGGCAGTACGGTCAGGGATCGGATGTGTCCTCATGGTCGTTCGAGCCTGAAATCGTTGCAGGACAATATCATAGATATGTCATAGACGATGCCGAAGCTGTCGAGGTCCGTCATGAGCTGCAAGTCGGCGACTTCTTCCTTGCCGACGGTTCGTTGCTCTCGAAAGATGCTGACGAACAGACGGTGAAAGCTTCCGATGTCATAGGTATCGTCTTCCAGATCGACCCGGCGCGTATCGGTGCAGGGGAGAAAGCTGCTTTGGACAATGAGGTACACGGGCTTGTGGTTGCGTCCAAGTCCGTGCAGAACGACAATTTTTTCGAGTGGTATCTTGGTCCGGACGGCAACTATGAGCGTGATGAGACAGAGATTGGAATCGAAAATTATGTAGGAGGGGATTCTTACAATACTTTCCTGCTGCTTAACGAAAACGATATAGAGGGCTATGAGGCGAACAGGCTGATACGCGAAAAGCGTTCGGCGGATTTCGATGCCGGCCATTACCCTGCTTTCAAGGCCGCATACGAGTCTTCGGATCCTTCGCTTTTCGAGAATACGACAGGATGGTACATACCGACTACCGGCCAGTGGTTCGATATGATTGCTAATTTTACCGGAATATCTTTGGCTCATGACAATTTCTGGTCGGGTGAGGCAACGGATTTCTATTGGGAGAATCTCGGATATATCATGACTACCATGAACAACATGATGTCCAAGGTTTCCGATGAAGACAAGAATCTGTTTTCCGGCAACGGATATTATTGGACGGCTTCTACCGCTACTGCGGACATGGCACGCTATATAGGTGTCAGGGATTACGGCTCGACAGTCATGAGTGTGGCGACATACAAGAAAGATTTCCTGCATGTGCGTTGCATCCTTGCATTTTAACACAACAAAACAGAAGAATGAAAATGAAAAATGTTTTTAAATTCTTGATTCTTGCCGCTTTGCCTGTTGTCGTGTGGGGCTGTGCGGAAGACGACAACAACGGCGGTGAAGGCGGGGGCGATAAGACTGCGGTCTCGGGAGTGACCGTCAGCGAGAGCAGCCTGTCTCTCATGAAAGGGGGTATGGCCAGGCTGACATATGTGCTGTCTCCCGAAGGTGCGGAGGCCGCGCAGGTGTCCTGGGAATCCTCGGATGAAGCAGTGGCAACTGTGGACGGCAATGGCTTGGTTACAGCCGCGGATGTCGGCAGTTGCGTGATAACCGTCAATGCCGACGGGTTCGAAGATGAGTGCGCCGTGTCGGTGCTCGGGGCTCCTGTGGAGTCGATATCTGTATCTCCCGAGAGTGCGCGGCTTGAACAGGACGGAACAGTGCAGCTTACGGCGACCATACTTCCGGAAGATGCGGCTTCCTCTCCTGTGGAGTGGACGACATCGGACATGAATGTGGCGACAGTGACGGAAACGGGACTTGTTACCGGAGTTTCCGCCGGTGAGGCCACAATCACGGCGAAGGCCGGCGATGCCTCTGCCGAATGTGCCGTTACCGTGCTGGGGAGCACGATGCCTGAGACGGTATCGGTCCCTGCAGGCACTTTCATGATGGGCGCTCCTGAATCCGAATGGAACAACTATAGTAATGAGAGGCCTCAGCATCAGGTTACCTTGACGAAAGGTTTTTCAATGACAAAATACGAAATCACCAATCGGCAGTATGCGGCATTCCTTAATGAGATGGGGATAACCAAAGATAGCGACAATTACGGAAGGGGGACGGTCTGCTATGAAAACAACGGAAGCACCGTCACGGAGACCCAGGCCTTCATAGCCGATAGCCGTATCTGGGCCGGAACTCCGAATGAATGCGATTACGGCCTGCATTACGAGGACGGCCAGTGGGTTCCTGTCGAAGGTTGCGAGAACTATCCTGTCACTTATGTCACATGGTTCGGAGCAGTGGCTTATGCGGATTGGCTCGGCGGAAGGCTTCCTACCGAAGCCGAATGGGAGTATGCCTGCCGCGGGGGGCAGACCGAGTCCTTGCCTTTCGGCATAGATGATGGCAAGAGGATAAATCAGGGCATGGCCAACTACAATACCAATTATTATTACGATTACGACATGGGAGGCCAGTGTGAAGATCCGAATGCAGAGCCGGTAGGGCATCCTGTAGATGTAGGAAGCTATCCGTATGCTAACGGATACGGCCTCTATGACATGCACGGGAATGTTCTGGAATGGTGCAGTGACTGGTATGGGGCCTATTCGGGTTCCGCCGCTGCAGAGACCGATCCTGAAGGTCCTGCTGCCGGTGACGGAAAAGTGGTACGCGGAGGCACTTTCACTGTTTCAAGTTCGTGGGATGCGGTTTCATGCCGTTCGGCGTATCGTCGCAATGCGTCTCCGGGCTATGCATTGATGAACTGCGGCGTGCGTGTCGTTTTCGATATGTAGCAGATAGAACGCATTATCGCCCCAGGACTATTGACAACAAAAAAGAGACTGGCTGCACTCGGACAGCCAGTCTCTTCTTTGTTGGTATTCCGCCTGTTGGAATTACTTTTATTTGACTTCTTCGTAATCGACATCTACCGTACCAGGGTCATTGCTTCCATTGGCACCGTTGCCGTTTCCTGCATTGCCGGAGTTGTTTGCCGAACCTGTGTTCTGCGATGGCCCCTGCTGCTGGGCTGCTTTGGCCATGTCTTCAGATGCCGCATGCCATGCGTTATTGATGTTCTCAAGTGCGGAATTGATTGAGTTGATGTCTTTGGATTCGTATGCCGATTTCAGTTGCGTCAGGGCGCTTTCAATGGCTGCCTTCTTGTCGGCCGGAATCTTGTCCCCGTAGTCCTTGAGATTCTTTTCGCTTTGGAATATCATTGCGTCGGCTTCGTTAATCTTGTCGGCCTTTTCGCGTTCGGCCTTATCTGCGGCTTCGTTTGCCTTGGCTTCGTCACGCATCCTCTTGATTTCATCTTCGGAAAGTCCGGATGAGGCTTCGATACGGATCTTCTGCTCTTTGCCTGTGGCCTTGTCCTTTGCCGATACGCTCAGGATACCGTTCGCATCGATGTCGAATGTGACTTCGATCTGAGGAATTCCCCTCGGTGCTGGTGCGATGCCGTCAAGATGGAAGCGGCCTATGCTCTTGTTGTCCCTTGCCATAGGACGCTCGCCCTGGAGGACATGTATTTCGACTGACGGCTGGTTGTCTGCGGCGGTCGAGAATACCTGCGATTTGCGGGTCGGTATGGTCGTGTTGGCTTCGATAAGCTTTGTCATCACATTGCCGAGGGTCTCGATACCGAGTGAAAGCGGAGTGACATCGAGCAGAAGCACATCCTTTACATCGCCGGCGAGTACGCCGCCCTGGATGGCCGCACCGATGGCGACTACTTCGTCAGGGTTGACGCTCCTGTTAGGGGTCTTGCCGAAGAAATTTTCGACAATCGCCTGGATTGCGGGAATTCGGGTCGAACCGCCGACAAGCAGGACTTCGTCGATATCCGAAGGTTTAAGGTTGGCATCTGCCAAAGCCTTGCGGCAAGGCTCGATGGTCTTCTGTATCAATGAATCTGCCAGTTGCTCGAACTTAGCCCTCGTAAGGGTCTTGACAAGGTGTTTCGGACCTGTCGCATCGGCTGTGATATAAGGCAGGTTGATTTCGGTCGAAGTCTGGTTGGACAATTCGATTTTGGCCTTTTCGGCAGCCTCTTTCAGCCTTTGGAGCGCCATAGGATCTTTCTTGAGGTCGAAACCGCCGTTTTCGGCTGCAAATTCGCCTGCAAGCCAGTCTATGATAGTCTGGTCGAAATCGTCGCCGCCCAGATGTGTGTCGCCGTTGGTCGAAAGCACTTCGAATACGCCGTCTCCGAGATCGAGGATGGAAATATCGAATGTACCGCCGCCGAGGTCGTATACGGCAACCTTCATCTCTTTGTTTTTCTTGTCAAGTCCGTAAGCAAGCGCTGCTGCCGTAGGCTCGTTGATGATACGCATTACTTTGAGTCCTGCAATCTCGCCGGCTTCCTTGGTGGCCTGACGCTGTGAGTCGCTGAAGTACGCCGGAACCGTTATGACGGCCTCGTGTACTTCCTGGCCCAGATATTCTTCCGCGGTCTTCTTCATCTTCTGGAGAATCATTGCGGAGATTTCCTGTGGCGAGTAGAGTTTGCCGTCTATGTCGACGCGCGGTGTATTGTTGTCGCCCTTGATCACTTTGTAAGGGACGCGCTCGATTTCCTTTGTGACCTGATCGTACCTTTCACCCATGAACCTCTTGATAGAGAATACAGTCTTGTGAGGGTTGGTGATGGCCTGACGCTTTGCGGCGTTGCCGATCTTCCTTTCGCCGTCGTTGGTGAACGCCACGACGGAAGGCGTGGTCCTCTGACCTTCGTTGTTAATGATGACCGTAGGCTCTTTGCCTTCCATTACGGCCACGCAACTGTTAGTTGTACCTAAGTCGATACCGATAATCTTTCCCATAATATCTTTCTCCTTTTTTATATTCGTTTGATGAATCGTTTTCCAAATCGTCCAGCGCATTACGCAGGACGCGCTCTTCTTTAACGAAGAATGTGCCAAATGGCCGAGTATGACATAATGTCAGTTTTTTGACTAATTTTGCAGGAAAATGACATGGCCTATGAAGATTTTAAGACCTTTTTTCATACTCTTGATGTTGGTGCCGTCGCTCATGCAAGCCCAGGTGAAGGCAAGCCATGATTATGAATCCGGGTCTGTCGATTCGGTCACGGTGGCCGATTCGATTGTGGAAGTATCCATTATGAAAATCGATATCTATTCCCGTTTCGATCCCGTGAATCCTGTGGATACCGCCCTCGAACCCAATGCGAGGTGGTACAATTTCAGACTGTCGGGGCTGGCCGGCAAGGGGGTGCTGATGCAGTTCCACAACAGTGAAGCCGTCCGTCCGTTTTACAGTTTCGACGGGAAGGAATATGTGCGTTTTTCTGAAAAAGAGGCTTTGGGAAACGGACGCGTGTTCAAATATTTTCCTGAATGCAGGGATACGGCGTATGTCGCATATTTCGTCCCGTATACTTATTCGTACCTGCTCGGGAGGATTGCGCATTGGTCGGCCTCGCCTTATGTTTCAGTATCTTCGGCCGGCAGCAGTACGCTCGGTAACGATATGCCGCTGTTGACGCTCACGGACGACGGGGTGCCTGATACGGGGAAAAAGGTGGTTTACATCCAAGGCCGCACGCATACGAGCGAAACACCGTCCAGCTGGCATCTGGACGCCATGGTCGGCAGGCTTGCCATGAGTGACGATCCGCTCGCTGCGGCGTTGAGGCGTAAAGCGGTTTTCTATATAGTGCCTTTTACCAATCCGGACGGGGTGATTCACGGACTTTCGCGCTCGAATTCCATGGGGGTGAATCAGGAAATCAACTGGGACAGGCCGGATTCGCTGACTTCGGCGGAAGTGTCCAGTCTGAAATCATTGCTTGAAGACATTTTGGAACGGCACGGGAACATCGACATGGCGCTCAACATGCACTCGCAGGTGGAGGATTATGCCACATACTGGGTGCATACGGCCGAGTCTACTTCTTCCGGCTTTTTCGCGGACGAGATGAGGCTGGCTCGGCTTACGATGGAAGACAATCCGTATTTCAAATGCGGAGATCTGGATTTTTCAGACCTTGCTCCCAGGTATCTTGAAGGCTGGCTGTGGGAAAGGTGCGGAGAGGATTGCCTTGCGATTACTTTTGAAACCCCTTATACTTATTATTCGGAAAGTCCTGAAGGAGAATGGGTCTCTTTGGAAAATCTTTCCGTATTCGCGGACCATACCTTGCAGGCGATAGGGGACTATTTCCATGTTTCCGTTCCCGGAAGGCTGCTTTTTCCCTTGGAAAACAAGAGACGCTCAAGGGTCGTGGCCGAGGGAGTGCCGCCGGGAAAATATTCGTTGTCGCTTCTGGAGCGGAAAGGGGTCGGCGGCTGGATTGATGCCGGCGAGATCGAAGTGGACGGCTCGGGCAGGGTTTGCGTGCATTTCGATGGCAGGAAATATGTTTCGGTGAAATTGGAGGCCAAAGATGGGTGCGCATAAGTTGGAATATTAAGTCAAATGGCAATTTGTCGAATCATGTCTGAAAATATTTACCGTCGACTGTCCCGCGAGGAGTTCGAGGACATCGCATCGAGGATAGTCTATGAAGACAACCATGTCCTCGTCTTTAACAAGAGGACTGGGGAGATAGTCCAGGGGGACAAGACCGGTGACGAACCCCTGTCGGAAACTCTGAAAGCTTTCATGGCAATGAGGGATTCAAAGCCAGGCCGTGTGTTCATGGGTGTGACCCACCGCCTTGACCGTCCGGTAGGAGGCGTGGTGGTCTTTGCCAAGACTTCCAAGGCTTTGGAACGGCTCAACGAGGCCTTCCGTAAGGGAGAGGTGCGCAAATCCTATTGGGCAATGGTCTGCGCCTGCCCTTCGCCCGAATCGGGCGAACTCTCCGGATGGATGCTCAGGAACGAAAAGCAGAACAAGAGTTACATATATCCTTCCGAGCGTCCTGGGGCGAAACTGGCGAGATTGAAGTACAGGCTTCTGAAACCGACAGACAGGTACTGGATTGTAGAGGTTGAACTGCTTACCGGCCGCCATCATCAGATACGCTGCCAATTGGCGGACATGGGCTGTCCGATAAAGGGGGATCTGAAGTACGGAGCTCCGCGTTCCAACAAGGACGGCGGCATATCCCTTTATGCCAAACGGGTCGGGTTTGTGCATCCGGTGCGCAAGGAGCCTGTGACAGTCGAGGTGCCGACGCCGCTGGATGCCTATGTGACTGCGCAAGATTGCAATTGAGGTAGGCAGGGTCGCCGGTGACCTCTTCGCCGAGCCATGCGGGTCTGTCGAATGTTTCGTTTTCGTCTTCAAGTTCGATTTCCGCGACCGTAAGGCCTTCGTTGTTGCCGTGGAACTCGTCTATTTCCCATGTGCGGCCATTGTATTCGACTATATGCCGTGTCTTCTCTATGATGCCAGGGAGAGCCTGGCCTATGAGGGCCTGCGCATCTTCAAGCGGGATTTCACGCTCCCATTCGAAACGGCCTATCCCCGAGCTGGAGTTGGCCTTGAAAGTGATGAAGGCCTGTCCGCCGCGTGTCCTTACTCTGAGGCTGCGCTCGTTGTCGCACATGAGGTAGGCCTGTACGATTTCCGAGTGCGAAACGGCCAAATGTCTGTATTCGTCCGAACAGACCAGGAACTTCCTTTCTATTTCGGTGTTTTTCATGCTTTGTATTGTTCCATTGACATGTCCCCGTGCGCCTCGGCATTGCGGATGGCGGTAGAGGAAATGTCTATCAAAGGTGCTTCGATCATTCTGACGCTCAATGCCCCCTTGTCCAGGGCTTCCCGTATCAGCCGTCCGGTGTCGTAGCCGGCTCTCGGATATACCCAGACTTCGTATTCAGAGAGTATTTCCCTGCCTTTGTGCCATTTGTCGATGATGGCGAGATTGTCCGATCCTATGACCAGGACAAACTCGTTCTGCGGTTCGCGCTCCCGCAGGGACTGAAGCGTATTGTAAGTATAAAGGGGTTCGGGAAGATGAAATTCGATGTCTTCTATCCTGACATCGAGGCCGTTCCTGCGGCAGGCTTCCTTGATGCCGTCGAGTCTTTCCT
>DEPW01000070.1:0-4494 GCA_002358965.1 Bacteroidales bacterium UBA3382 | reverse complement strand
GTTGTGAGGTGAAGGTACAAGCCTCACCTCGTCGAAACTGCCGCATTCGACAAGCCGTCTGGCTATCGAGACATGCCCGATGTGCATGGGATTGAATGATCCCGGATATAGTGCCACGCGCATTTTCATGAAAATATTCGGCAAAATTATGAAAAAAACGAAACGGGAACTATATTTGTGGCGATTAAGAAGCTGTTTGAAAAATTTTTAAACAGCTTATGAATATTCAGGACATGAAACGAAGAGTATCGCAAGATCTGGCCGCATATGTCGAAGCCGAAATCCTTCCGCGCTACGATGCTTTCGACCCGGCCCACAGGCGCGACCATATATTGAAAGTGATTGATAACAGCCTTTCTTTGGCCGAACATTACGATGTCGATCCGGACATGGTCTATGCCATAGCGGCTTTTCACGATCTCGGCGTGGCGAAAGGACGGGAGAGGCATCACATAGAGTCGGGAATCATTGTCGAAAACGACCCGTGGCTGAAAAGCAGGTTTTCTCCGGAACAGATACATCTCATGAAGGAAGCCGTCGAGGACCACAGGGCGTCTAATACATGGGAACCCCGGTCGATTTACGGAAAGATAGTAGCGGAAGCCGACAGGGACATCGTGCCGGAGCAAGTAATCAAAAGGACAATCCAGTATGGCAAGGCGCATTATCCGGAAATGGACCGCGAGCGGCAATATGAGCGTTTTGTAAAACACATAGAGGGAAAATACGGTACAGGCGGCTATCTGCATCTATGGCTTCCGCAATCCCCCAATGCCTCCAGGCTTGCGGAGTTGCGCTCCATCATCGCCGACAAGGACAGGCTGCGGGAACTGTTCGACCGCTATTACGAACTGTCATGAGATGAATTCCCCTATCTTTCCGGCAGTTTCGTCGACGGCCTTGTCAAGGTCGTCGTTTATGATCACGGTGTCGAACCTGTCGGCAAAACCGTTTTCCTCCTCGGCTTTTGCGATGCGCTTTTCAATCGATTCCTGGCTGTCGGTGCCGCGTGAAAACAGGCGGCGGCGGAGTTCCTCGACTGACGGGGCCATGATGAAAATCGCAAGGGCGTCTTTCCCGAAAATGCGTTTCAGGTTCATGCCTCCTTTCACATCTATGTCGAAGACGATGGTCTTGCCTTTGCTCCAGATGCGCTCGAGTTCGGATTTGAGAGTGCCGTAAAAGGAGCCTGAATATACTTCTTCATATTCGACGAACGCGCCTTCGTCGATCATTTTCCTGAATGTCGGGGCGTCGAAAAAATAATATTCTTTACCGTCGGTCTCGGTCCCTCGCGGAGCACGGGATGTGGCCGAGACGGAAAATTCGAGTTGAGGGAACCGTTCCAGCATTTTTCCGACAATCGTACTTTTGCCTGAACCCGAGGGCGCGGAAAATATGATTACTTTGCGGTTATTCATTTTCCTTTTGCAATTTTTTACAAAAATAGTAATTTTGTAGAATATTTAATTCTTGAAAATATGGTATCTTATAAAGATCTCGGCCTTGTGAACACAAGAGAGATGTTTTCCAAGGCAATCAAAGGCGGGTATGCCGTTCCGGCATTCAATTTCAACAACATGGAACAGTTGCAGGCAATCGTACAGGCTGCCGCTGAAACGAAATCTCCGGTAATACTTCAGGTGTCCAAGGGGGCCCGTCAGTACGCCAATTCGACTTTGCTCCGCTATATGGCGGAAGGAGCCGTCCAATATGCCAGGGAACTCGGATGGGAACATCCTCAGATAGTGCTTCATCTCGATCATGGAGACTCGTTCGAACTTTGCAAGGATTGCGTGGACATGGGCTTCTCGTCAGTGATGATAGACGGTTCGCATCTCCCGTATGATGAGAATGTGGCTCTTACCAGGAGGGTCGTGGACTATGCACATAGATATGATGTTACCGTAGAGGGCGAACTCGGCGTGCTTGCAGGAGTGGAAGACGATGTAAAGGCGGAGCACCATACATATACCCGTCCGGAAGAAGTCGTCGATTTCGTGACAAAGACCGGTTGCGATTCGCTCGCGATATCCATAGGCACTTCACATGGTGCGTACAAGTTCAGGCCGGAGCAGTGCCATCTAGATCCGGCGACAGGCCGTCTGGTACCTCCTCCATTGGCTTTCGATGTGCTTGAAGGCGTGATGAAAGAGCTTCCGGGCTTCCCTATCGTGCTGCACGGTTCGTCGTCCGTTCCTCAGGAAGAGGTCGATACTATCAACAAGTATGGCGGAAAGCTCAAGGCCGCAATAGGCATTCCGGAAGACGAGCTGCGCAAAGCCGCTTCGATGGCTGTCTGCAAGATCAACATAGACTCGGATTCGAGGCTCGCAATGACGGCTGCCGTGCGTAAAGTGCTTGCCGAACATCCTGAAGAGTTCGACCCGCGCAAATATCTCGGCCCGGCACGCGAGAATATGAGGAAACTCTACATTCACAAGATCGTCAATGTCCTCGGTTCAGACCGAAAAGCCGAATAAGCCGTCAATGTCATGAAGATCAGGATCAGGCTCGGATGGAGCAGGATAGTGTTGGGCATCTATGTGCTTTTGCTGGTAGTGTCGTACATACTGATGCGTAACGGGGCTGTCGGGGAAATCTACACAGGGATAGTGTTTTCATGGCAGTTGCTGATACTCTTCCTCGGTTTGGCCAGGCTGACTACGAAGCCATTGGCGTTGGGGCTGATTCTGACTTTCATAGGGGCTTTTACAATGCTTCCCCTGTTTACCGATATCTTCCCGGGGCTGTCAGGACTGGTGTCGAATCAGAGTTTCTGGATAATCGTCCCCATATTCGTGGCGATAGTCATCGCGGTATCCGAAATCATCCGTTACAGCAGGCGCAGGGCGGAAAGAAAGAGCCGTCCGGCAGTGCAGTCAGGGCTTTCGGAAGACGGAATGCTGTACGAACGGGTGTCGTTTTCATCCCGCTCTTATGTGGTTGACGGCGGCTTCCTTGCCGGAGGTACGCTGTCGGTAAGTTCCGCGAGCGTTGAAATAGATCTTTCGAGGTGTTCCATCCCCGAAGGGATATCGGTAATAGACCTGGATACAATCATGGGTTCCGTCAGGTTGAAGCTTCCGCATGACTGGTATGTGGAACTGAAGACGACGAACATACTCGGGACGGCCAGGGATATCCGTCGTCCCGACGAGGGAAGGGATGTGTCCAGGACTCTGTTGATAAAGGGGACTGTTTCGTTGGGAGCGCTTGTGGTGACCGAACCGGATTGAACTTTCAGTTTTTGTTATGAAAAATATTTTTCCGATAATCGCGGCTATGACTATGCTGGCATCTTGTTCGAAAGAGGTGTCTGTCGAGTCGTATGACATAGTGCCGCAGCCCCTGTCCGTCGAAATGGACGAAGGGTATTTCATTTTAGACAAATCGGTTTCCATCGCATATCAGGATTCGGCCGGTGATGCCGGAACGGATTCGTGCATGATGAGGAACGCTTCTTATCTTCAGCATTATCTGCTCGAGGATACGGGAATCGAACTTAAAACGGTGCCGTATTCGGAGGCTGCGGATGCAGGACCTGCAATAGTCCTTGCCCTGAAGCAGTCGGACACGACAGGGCTTTCGGAGGGCGACAGTATGAGGCTGGCCGAAGCCTATGAGCTGAAAATCGATGAAGACCGTATCAGTATAACCGGCCATTCTCCGGCAGGCGTATTTTACGGAATCCAGACCTTGAGGAAAATCGTTTCCGTTCCTTGTGATTCCGAAGGCAAGCCGTATGCTTCGGATGCTTTTGCCCATCTGAAGGTTAAAGTCGCCTGCGGTACCGTTAAGGACATGCCCCGTTTCCAGTACAGGGGGATGCATCTGGATGTGGCAAGGCACATGTTCCCTGTAGAATTCATAAAGAGATACATAGATTTGCTTGCCCTGCACAATGTCAATGTATTCCATTGGCATATCTCGGACGACCAGGGATGGCGCATCGAAATCAAGAGCCGTCCCGGCCTTACCGAAAAGGGCGCATACCGCAGCGGTACGGTGATAAGGAAAGAGTGGGGGACATCGGACAGCATCCCTTACGGGGGCTACTATACTCAGGAAGAAGCACGGGAGATAGTCAGGTATGCCGCCGAGCGATATATTACGGTGATTCCTGAAATAGACATGCCGGGCCACATGCTCGCGGCATTGGCGGCATATCCCGAACTCGGATGTACCGGCGGTCCGTATGAGGTATGGACCCGTTGGGGCGTGGCCGAGGATGTGCTTTGTGTCGGCAAAGAAGAAACCTTCGATTTTCTCGAGGATGTCTTTGCGGAGATAATGGATATCTTCCCTTCCAAATATATACATATCGGAGGCGACGAGTGTCCNNTGCCAGGCGAAGATAGCCGAACTGGGGTTGAAAGACGATGCGGAACATACTGCCGAGGAAAAACTCCAGAGTTATGCGGTGGAGCGTATCGAAAGGTTCATCAATTCGAAAGGCCGCAGCATCATAGGCTGGGACGAGATACTTGAAGG
>DEPW01000075.1 GCA_002358965.1 Bacteroidales bacterium UBA3382 | reverse complement strand
GACAGAGTATAGATGCCGTTACCTTCATCGGTTATTGTAATAGTTCCATCCGCGCCAGGCGCCGCCGACCATGTATTCTTGTCTGATCTGTCAGGCTTTATTTCCAAAGCAGTTCCTGAATTCCTTATTTTACTTACGGTACTGCATTCGCCTATTTTAAATGTACCTTCTTCAAAGCCTTCTCCGCTGTTCGCTTGGAATGTACCGAGAGGAATTGCGGCGGTATGAGTGAAAATCTCACCATAGAACTTGTCTCCGCCCGCATCGTCAATAAGGAAACGTACATAACTGTCATCGGAACCGTCTGTCCAGTTATATGCCTTGAATGAAACCGCTTCTCCACTGCTGAAGTTAGCCTCCGGATAATCTCCGTTAAGTGTAGACCCGAGAGCGGACTCGAAAGCTATCTCACCGTTGAAAGTACCCGAGAAATTAAAGTATTCGTTGAAAGTAAAATTAAACGTATATACTCCATCTCCCACCTCCATTGTACCGGAGTCGATCTGTCCGAGCTCAGCTCCGCCTTCAAGAGACAGTACCGTGTATTCATAGTCGTTTTCACCGTATGCGATGCCTGGCTTGATACCCTCTGTCTGCAAATTGTCCGGAGCCACCTCATAAGTGCCATCCGGAACCTTTTTATCCACCAAATTGGCGTAAAAAGCAACCTGAAGAGAGGTTGTTCCAGACTCGTCAGTGAATACGGCAGTGATATAATTGCCATTAATTTTGGCCTGCACATCCGAAAATACCACGTCCGACACATCCTCGTCTGCCAGATATGCGTTCATAGTCACGAAAGTCGTATCGCTTACTTCGCTGTACATGTCCTTGTCAGAAACAGCCGCCAGTGCAAGTACATACCTTTGGCCAGCGGCAAGATTATCGACAGTAGCCTCGGAAGCGTCCGGGTCGATGGATACTCCCTCTGCCAGAATCTGCTCCGGTGCAGGGATCTCGTTACCTTGTACAATCGCCATGTAGGACACTCTTGCTGCATCGGTGTGGCTATATGTAAAGGTGGCCGCCGTACGAGTGAGCCTTGTGAACTCCCCTATTGTCACCGTAGGCACCAACAGCTCCTCGGAAGTAGTCACGCTCTGAGTAGCGACTTCGCTGTATACTTCCCCGCTGGATGCGGCAGCTACTACAATATATCCGGTTTCAGGAGTAAGGTTTTCTGCCGTGCGGGTTATGGACGGCACAGTAGCATTCATCCTCTCGCCGTTAGCAATAATGTCTTCGGCAGTAGGGACTGACTCATCTGCGGAGAGAACCATCCATGCCACAGTTTCGGCGTCGGATGGACTTACAGTATATGTAAAGGAATAAGCCGTAACAGTATCGATAGAGACCGTTACTTTAGGATCCGCCGTTTCCTCCGGAGGATTATTATTACCGTTGTCCTTATCGCAGGACGCGGCTAAAATCATAGTTGCAGCCATAAGGACTGCCAAAAACATTCTTTTCATAATTAAGACTGATTTGATTGGTTAGTAATTCGCTTACTCATTAACATAGGCGAGGCCTGTAAAGTCGCCCGTATATGAAAGGCGGTACCACTTGCCGTCCGTACACAGAACACGCGCATCGAACTGGGTAACCCCTCCTTCCAGATGTTTCACCCAAACAGTACCTTCTGTAATATAGTACTGAGGGATGTAATAGTAACCGGAAGCCACCCCATAGAAAGAACGGTTGGAGAATGTTCCTGGAGCATGTGAACTCGGATCGAAAGTATAAGTCCCTTCAGGTATGGAAATCACTCTCTTATAAGGCTGGCCGTTCCACAGATAATCCTCTACTTCAGGCTCTCCTTCTGCAAACAGGTCTATATTCAAACCTTCAGACCCGTCCTCCCACATACCGAGGGTCGAAACCCAGATATAGTAATCTTTCTCACCTGTATAGTACTCTCCGTCAAGATCCTTTGCATCAATAAACACATCGTAGTCTTTGCCTTCCTGGCTTATTGTCACGGAATCAAGAAGGCTTCCCCCGTTGTAGTCGAAGCGAATGGCCAAAATGCCTTCCCTCGGTTCGCCGTCATTGCTCTCTACATTGACAGTAAGCGAATTCGACTCAGGGTTATCGGCAACGTAGGAAACCCACGATTCTCCGGAAAGCATTGTCACTACAAATTGTCCCTCTTCAGGACGGGAAGACAAAGAATATCCAAGTGACAAATCTCCACCCTCGATAGGAGATGTGACAGTATCTTCCGTCATATTAAAAGTAATGTCAGTAATGTCATCATCCGATGCAGGCGGATTCGGACCGTCTCCATTGTTTTTGTCACAGGCCGTCATAAAAATGACACAGCCGAAAAACATGGTAATAAAAAATTTTTTAATCATAAAAGAATCAACGAAGCTCTTAAAAACCTAAATCGCCAACATAAAACCAGAGCCTCATTAAGATTTTATATCGCGTATTTATTTTAACAGTACAAAGTTAATGAAATAATTGTCAATATTATCACACAAACCTGACTAAATAAACAATATCCCGTTCTATCCCGATTTTATTTCACACGCTTACAAATTGATACATGGCACTATATCATAATTGCAAACCGCTGCGTCATTTTCGGAATCGGGCTGAGAAATGATCCTTGAATACACTAAAGAGGCCGTATCAAAACATACATTTTGATTCAGCCTCTTCGTCTAACTGTCCCTGACGTATTGTGTCAAGCCTTGATCTCAACATCGACACCGCTTGGAAGCTCGAGCTTCATAAGAGCATCGACAGTCTTAGGATTGGAACTGTAGATGTCCAGCAGGCGGCAGAAAGAATTGAGCTCGAACTGCTCGCGCGACTTCTTGTTTACGAAAGTCGAACGGTTGACGGTGAATATCTTCTTGTCTGTAGGAAGAGGAATAGGACCTTTTACCTCAGCACCGGTAGACATGACCGTATCAACGATCTTTTTAGCCGATTTGTCAACGAGCATGTGATCGTATGATTTAAGCTTTATTCTGATTTTCTGACTCATGATTACAATCTTTTTAATACAATTTTACTCGTCATCATCCGAGATTCTGCGATTTCCGCTCTTCTCGATAACTTCTTTTGCTATGTTTGCAGGAACTTCCGCATAGTGGGAAAATTCCATCGTACTGGTAGCGCGGCCCGAAGAAAGCGTCCTGAGGACCGTCACATAGCCGAATTGCTCGGAAAGCGGAACTTCCGCCTTGACAATCCTCGCCGTCCCCTTCGAATCCATGTTGGTAATCTGGCCGCGGCGACGGTTGAGATCGCCGACGATGTCGCCCATGTATTCTTCAGGAGTAACGACTTCAAGGGACATTATAGGTTCCATGAGGACAGGTTTTGCCTTCGGCACGGCCTTGCGGAATGCCTGGCGCGCACATATTTCGAACGAAAGCTGGTCCGAATCGACAGGGTGGAATGAACCGTCCTTCAGGACAACCTTCATCGAAGTCACCTCATAGCCTGCCAGGACACCGTTGGTCATGGCGGCCTTGAAACCTTTCTCTACGGAAGGGATGAACTCTTTAGGGATATTGCCGCCTTTGACCTCGTCGATGAACTGAAGTCCGGTCACACCCTCATCGGCAGGACCGATCTCGACGATGATGTCGGCAAACTTACCACGGCCTCCGGTCTGCTTCTTGAAGACCTCGCGGTGCTGTACCGAACCGGTAATGGCCTCTTTGTAATTGACCTGAGGTGCGCCCTGGTTGATTTCGACGCCGAACTCGCGGCGGAGACGGTCAACGATGATATCGAGGTGAAGCTCACCCATACCGCTTATGACTGTCTGGCCTGTCTCAGGGTTGCTCTGAACGGTAAAGGTAGGGTCCTCTTCGGCAAGTTTGCCAAGGGCTATGCCCAACTTGTCCAGATCTTTCTGAGTCTTCGGCTCTACTGCGAGACCTATCACAGGGTCAGGGAATGTCATCGACTCGAGCACTATCGGATGGTCTTCCGAACAGATGGTATCGCCTGTACGGAGATCCTTGAAACCGACAGCGGCGCAGATGTCTCCTGCCTCGACGAAATCGATTGCATTCTGTTTGTTGGAGTGCATCTGATACAGCCTCGCCACGCGCTCTTTCTTGCCCGAACGGGTATTGAGCACATATGAACCTGCATCAAGACGCCCAGAATATGCCCTGAGGAAAGCAAGACGGCCTACGAAAGGATCCGTCGCAATCTTGAACACGAGGGCGCAGAACGGCTCTTTGGCGTCAGGATTACGCTCGATTTCGTCACCGTCCTTAGGATCGTGGCCGATAATGGCGCCCTTGTCCAAAGGCGATGGCAAATAACGGATCACCGCATCGAGAAGGAACTGCACGCACTTGTTTTTAAATGAAGAACCGCAACAGATAGGCACTATCGCCATGTCTATCGTGGCCTTCCTCAAAGCCGTGATGACCTCTTCTTCTGAAATAGAGTCAGGATCTTCGAAGAACTTTTCCATCAAGGACTCGTCGTATTCGGCGGCTGCCTCGATGAGCCTCTCCCTCCACAAAGCCACATCGTCTTTCATCTCTTCAGGGACATCGGCAACATGATAGTTGACCAGTTCTTTCCCTTCCGAGTCATAGATGAGAGCCTTCTGGGACAAAAGATCCACTATTCCCTCGAACTTATCTTCGGCACCTATGGGGAGACAGATCGGCACGGCTCTCGCTCCGAGCTTTTCCTTGATCTCTTCCACGACAGCCAGAAAATCCGCACCTACCCTGTCCATCTTGTTCACATACGCCACTTTCGGAACATGGTATTTGTCCGCCTGTCTCCATACTGTCTCTGATTGAGGCTGTACCCTGCCGACAGCGCAGAAAGTAGCCACAGTTCCGTCGAGCACGCGGAGCGAACGCTCCACTTCGACCGTGAAATCGACATGGCCCGGGGTGTCTATGAGGTTGATCTGATAAGTTTCGTCTTTGTATTTCCAGAACGCGGTAGTGGCCGCAGACGTGATGGTAATGCCTCTTTCCTGCTCCTGGACCATCCAGTCCATGGTAGCGGCGCCTTCGTGAACCTCTCCTATCTTATGGGTCTTGCCCGTATAATAGAGGATGCGTTCGGAAGTAGTGGTCTTACCCGCATCGATATGGGCCATAATGCCGATATTTCTCGTGTATTTAAGGTCTCTTGCCATATTTTCAAGTTAATATCCCAAAAATTGCATCCCGACTGTCAGCGCTACAGTAGGGTTTAGAAGCGGAAATGCGCAAAAGCCTTGTTAGCCTCGGCCATCTTGTGCATGTCTTCTTTTCTTTTGAATGCGCCGCCTTCATTGTTGTAAGCTGCAACTATTTCGGCAGCGAGTTTTTCCGCCATCGAGTGGCCGGAACGCTTACGTGCATAGAGTATCATATTCTTCATACTCAATGAAACTTTCCTTTCCGGGCGTACCTCGGTCGGAA
Source organism: Bacteroidales bacterium UBA3382 (assembly GCA_002358965.1). Classification (GTDB taxonomy): domain Bacteria; phylum Bacteroidota; class Bacteroidia; order Bacteroidales; family UBA932; genus Merdivivens. The sequence goes on along the minus strand of DEPW01000075.1, from coordinate 7,124 downwards.
CCTGGAAGTTGGCACCTCCAACGCGACGGCTTTTCACCTCTACCTGAGGGGTCACGTTTTCAAGAGCCTTCCTCCATATATCCAGAGGAGCCTTGTCAGAATCTTTCATCTTCTCGCCTACCATGTCAATGGCATCGTAAAAAATAGAATACGCGATACTCTTCTTCCCCTGCAACATAAGATTGTTCACGAAACGGGTAACCTCTGGATCGTGAAACTTCGGATCAGGAAGTAGAATCCTCTTTTTAGGCTTCGATTTTCTCATTTTTACAGAAAATTTAAAAAATTAAAAAAATTACTTCTTAGATTTCTTCGGCCTCTTGGCGCCATAGAGGGAACGGCTCTGTGTCCTTCCATCTACGCCGGCAGTATCCAAAGCTCCTCTAAGGATGTGGTAACGCACACCTGGAAGATCCTTTACACGGCCTCCGCGGACAAGCACGATAGAGTGCTCCTGAAGGTTGTGTCCTTCGCCAGGTATGTAGGCATTGACCTCTTTCTGGTTGGTAAGACGCACACGGGCAACTTTACGCATAGCCGAGTTAGGCTTTTTAGGCGTAGTGGTGTACACTCGTACGCAGACCCCCCTTTTCTGAGGACAAGCATCCAACGCGCGAGATTTGCTCTTTACTTCAATGACCTCGCGTCCTTTGCGAACTAATTGTTGAATTGTTGGCATAAATACTTGTAAATCTTTACTTTATATTACTTTACCGCTATTTGGCGGAGTGCAAAGGTAGAGATTTTTTTTCATTTTACCAACATGTTATCAACAATATAGGCCGTTTTAACGATTTTTTAAGAAGAGGAAGAGCACCTGGCGGCTTTCAGCAGGAAACGAACCTGTTCCTGACAAGATACCTGTAACGCAAAGTCATATACACGCTCCGTATCACCAGATGCAGGAAATATGCAGCACAAAGCACATGAATGCCGGCGGACGCCTTCCCCGCGACAGTCACACTACCGTCCGGAGCCGCATCTACGGCACCTCCGACCATGCCTGACACAGGGATGTCGAAAAACGCGGCACCTGCATAATAAAGGGCGAAAAAACCGATTGCAGCATAAATCATCGAGTTCCGTATCGGCCTCGTCTCCGTCGCACCGACGAACACACCGTCCCAGATGAAAGCCGCGCAGCCGAGCAACGGCATCAACATGAGCCATGGCATATACCGCATCGCCAGACTCACGACAACCCTGTCCGATGTCATCACTCCGAGCAAGGCTTCGCCCGCAAAACCGTAAACGAACAGGAAACAGACCGAAATGCCAAGCCCCCACACGAATATCTTGCGGACCGCATCCTTGAAACATCCGTAATCGCCTTCACCGACATACCTTCCGGAAAGGGCCTCGCCGGCGTATGCGAAACCGTCTATGAAGAATGAAAATATCATGAGCAGCTTCATGAGGATAGAAGCGACGGCAAGCAGCTCATCCCCGAAACGGGCGGATATCGTCGTAAAACCGATATATACCGATATGATACAGGCAGACCTTATGAACAGGTTCCCGTTCATCCGGAAAAACGACGACAGGCGTCCCCCGCGCAAAGCACCCGAGGGACTTACACCTTTGAATATATGCCCATACCTCGAAACGAGCAGAACGAACGAAAGCAAAAGTCCCGAATACTGCGCAATGACCGTTCCCCATGCGACACCGGCATAACCCATAGGTGTCTTCAGCGCAAGCCACACACTGGCGGCGATATTTGCCGCATTCACGAAAATGTCTATCGCCATCGGCCGTACAGTGTCCTGCATGCCGATGAACCAGCCTTTGAAAACGAACATCGACAGCGTGGCCGGAGCCGCCCATATCCTTATCCTGAAATATGTAAGTGCCAGCTCCCGCACTTGAGGAGTACAGTCCACTACAAGAAACACCGCTTCGGCTACGACCCATTGCAGGACAAGCACGAGCGCGGCACACAACAGCGAAGTGATGAAGCCGCGCTGGAAAATCATCGCCGCCTCCTTTCCGTCCTTCTTTCCGAACGCCTGCGCCGCAAGACCGCCGGTCCCCACCCTCAAAAACGAAAAATTCCAATAAAGCAGGTCGAAAAGCATGGTGCCGACAGCTATGCCGCCTATATAGGAAGCATGACCGAGATGGCCGGCGATGGCGGTATCCGCCATTCCTACGAGAGGAACGGTGATATTGGCAAGGATGCTCGGAACTGCCAGCCTGAGTATCCTCATGAAACCTGTTTGAAAAGGTATACCTTGTCCCCTCTTCTGATCTTGAAGCCGTCAGACGAGGCCGCATCCCCGAGAGGGACGGAGCAGTATGTTCCCTTGCCGCAGTCCGCAACAGGCTTCAGATCCACACGGATTTCCTTGACCTCCAACTCCACAACGCCGGTGGAAGGGCCCATGATGAGAATCGGATCGCCGACCGACAGCCTTCCCGATTCGACATATATCTCGGCGACACGGATTTTCGCAAAATAATTGGTGATTTTCCCGACATATTCCTTCTTCCTGGTCGCTTTGCTCCCGTATACATCGCACCACTCGCCCAGTCTCGCCCCTTGGTAATAACCGTCCCAGAAACCGCGGTTGAAGACTTCGGAAAGGCCCTGTTTCAGAGATGCCGCCAGCTCCGGCGTATATGTACCGTCGCATACGGCATCCGCCGCCTTCCTGTAAGCCGACGCCACCCTCTTGACATATTCTCCCGAACGGGCGCGCCCCTCTATCTTGAAGACAGTGACTCCGGCATCTATGATTTTGTCCATGAACTCGATAGTACACAAGTCTTTGGGCGACATGATATATTTGTTGTCTATATGCAGTTTGGAGCCTGTTTCGAGATCGGTGACTTCATATCCCCGGCGGCAGATCTGATAACATGCACCGCGGTTGGCCGAAGCCCCGTACTCGTGCAGGCTAAGATAGCATTTTCCCGAAACCGCCATGCAGAGCGCTCCGTGGGCGAACATCTCTATCTCGACGAGCCTGCCTGAAGGCCCTTTGATGCCGTCGCGAAGTATGGTTTCGTGAATCTCCTTGACCTGATGCAGGTTAAGCTCTCTTGCAAGGACAATTACATCCGCATATGCGGCGTAAAAACGCAGGGCTTCGACATTGGAGATGCTCAATTGCGTAGAGATGTGCACCTCGATGCCGAGCGAACGGGCATACACTATTGCGGCCATGTCCGAAGCGATTACGGCGGTTATGCCTGCCTCCTTTGCCGCCTTCAGGGTCGACCTCATGTCCTCGAGGTCTTCCTGGTAAAGGACTATGTTGAGGGTAAGGTAGGATTTCAACCCGTGTTCGCGGCATATCGCACAGACTTCGGGCAGATCGGCAAGAGTAAAATTGTTTGCCGAATGCGAGCGCATGTTAAGCCTGTCCACGCCGAAATACACGGAATCCGCACCTCCCTGGACGGCGGCCCATAGCGACTCGTAACTCCCGGCCGGGGCCATTATCTCCAACGCCTTCCTGTCCATGCCCGCACTCATCTCCTACGGTTGAACAGAGTACCCAGATAGTCGCGGAGCCTTTCAATCTGGGCGGCATCCAGGCCCGAATCCTTCAGAGCCTCCAAGGCCTTGGTATGATACCGCTCTATCTCCGAAAGCGCCGCGGTATTGGCGCCGACTTCGAAATAGAGATCCTTCATTGCGGCAACCTTCGCCGCGCGTTCCTGCTCGGCATCCACAGGCATCGAAAGTATCTCGTGCAACCTCGCGGACTGTTCCGACGAACAGGATTTCATAGCATAGACGAGCAGCCAGCTCTTCTTGTTGTTCACTATGTCTCCGCCGATGTTCTTTCCGAATATGATCGGATCTCCGAAAGTGTCGAGATAGTCGTCCATTATCTGGAAAGCCATTCCGATGGCATGGCCGTAATCGTATATCGAATCGCAGGTCTTTTTCGGCGCCCCGGCGATCAGTGCGCCCATTTTCCCGGAGCAGGCTATGAGCACTGCGGTCTTGAGCCCTATCATCTTAAGGTACTCGTCCAGGGTAACTATGCTCGATTTTTCGAAATCCATGTCGAGCTGCTGGCCTTCGCACACCTTGGAGGCAGTATCGTTGAACAGCTTCAGCACATCGGGAAGGATCTCCGCCGGAGCCTCGGACAGCAGGCCGTAAGCCTCGATGGACATCACATCGCCCGAAAGGATGGCCGTGTTGTCGTCCCATTTCCTGTGCACGGTGAGCTGTCCGCGACGGCGGTCCGAATTGTCCATAATGTCATCGTGGATGAGGGTGAAACAGTGGAACACCTCGATCGCCATCATCGGTTTGAGGATGGAATTGTCTATCCTGTCCGAGAACAGATTGTACACCGTAAGGCAAAGTCTCGGCCTGATCCTCTTGCCCCCTATCGATATCATATATCTGAGAGGATCGTAAAGATGCTCGGGATAAGGTTTGAAAGTCAAGGCTGCGAAGCACTGCCCTATGATCTTGTCTATCTCTGCTGTATGGAACATAATTTTAGGTTTATGACAAATGTCCTGTGAAATCGAAGAGCAAAAATACGCATATTCACTCAATTTGTAAAACGGAATTCATAAATTTGCAGCCGGACGGCGTAAAAATGATTTTTTCGACATGAAAACCGGAATCGCTACAGTGATCAAACATACCGGAAGCCATTACCTGCTTTCCGAATTGCCGGAATGGGAGCCTTTTGCGTGCGTCATCAAAGGAAAGATGAGGCTCAAAGGCTCTACTGCGACCAATCCAGTCGCAGTAGGCGACCGTGTCAGATATGAGTACGACGGCAATGCCGGAAGCATCACCGAAGTGCTGCCTCGGAAAAACTACCTGATACGCAAGTCCACTAACCTGTCGCGCCAGAATCATATCATCGCGGCAAACATCGACAAGGCGTTCCTTGTAGCGACCGTGGATTTTCCCGAAGTCAAGCTGCCTTTCATAGACAGGCTTCTGATTACCTGCGAAGTCTACAACATCCCCGTCACCATACTGCTCAACAAGATGGACCTGTGCAGGGGAGTCCTCGACGAAAGCATTGAGGCTTTCAAACGGATTTACCATGACAGCGCCGGATACGACATAATCGAAGTATCCGCCCGAACCGGCGAAGGAACAGACAGACTCCGTGAAGAATGCAAAGACAAGGTAGTGCTGTTTTCGGGGGTATCCGGTGTAGGGAAATCCTCCCTCATCAAGGCAGTCGATCCGAACCTCAACCCCAAGACCGGCGAAATATCCGAAGCCCATCTGCAGGGAAAACATACGACCACCTTTTACGAGATGCACCGCATCGCCACCGGAGGCTACATCATTGACACTCCCGGCATAAGGGGATTCGGCCTTGTCGACCTGAAACCGGAAGAAATAGCCCTGTATTTTCCAGAGATGCTCCGCTGCGGGCGCGAATGCCGTTTCGCCCCCTGCACCCATACCCACGAACCGGGATGCGCTGTAAAAGCCGCCGTCGAAAACGGAGAAATCACTCTCGAACGGTACAATTCGTATCTCGGGATGCTCGAAGAGGGAGCAAAATACAGATAGCCCGCCGCTTACCGTCTAAGGACCAGGTCCGCCAGCACTATGGCCGCGACAGCCTCAAGTACGGGAGGGATGCGCAAGGCTATGCAGGCATCGTGCCTTCCCTGAATCTCCAAAGGGACCATCTTCTCATCGACAAAGTCGAAAGTCTCTTGTCTGCACCCTATGCTCGATGCCGGTTTCACCGCTACCCTGAAGCGGATTTCGTTTCCGTTGGTTATGCCTCCGTTGATTCCGCCCGCACCGTTTTTCGAAGTATGGCCGGCACTGTCGATGAACGGGTCATTGTGCTCCGAACCCCTCATCGACGCCGACCTGAAACCGTCGCCGAACTCTATGCCGCGTATGCCGGGAATCGCGAAAGCCGCATGCGACACGAGCGATTCGACCGAATCGAAAAACGGTTCGCCGAAACCGGCCGGGATTCCTGCAATCCTGCATTCGACGACACCTCCGACCGAATCTCCCGAGGCGGCGCATTCGCGAAGGAGGCATTCGATTTCCTCCTTCCCGGTCTTCCCGCCTACACTTGCCACCTCCGCCTTTATGCTGCACCCACTGCCGTAATCCTGCATCACGGCCTCAATCGCCTTCTTTGCAACGACTCCCGCCGCAACCAACGGGAGGGTAAGCCTGCCCGAAAAATGGCCGCCGCCTCTCGGGTCGTTGAAATAATTGTATTTGACCGCTGCGCTGAAATCCGCGTGCCCCGGCCTTGGAATCCTCTCGAAAAGCGAATAGTCTTCAGACCTTTGCCCCGCATTACGGAACAACACCGCAATCGGTGCCCCGGTGGTACAGCCGTCATAAGTCCCGCTGAGGATTTCCGGCACATCGTCTTCCTGTCTTGACGATATTCCGGCCCGGCCCGTACCTGTCTTCCTCCGCCCGATGTCTTCCGCAAAATCATCCGGTCCTAAAGGAAGCCCCGGGGGCGTCCCGTCGATCACGGCCCCCACGGCCGTTCCGTGTGACTCGCCGAAAAGCGTAACCCTGAACAATGTGCCGAAAGTATCCATAATAATGATCGTTTCTGCTATATGAAGCCATAAAGAGAGGCCGCATCGTTGTCACGAAGCAGCCCCTTTCTATCAGTCTGTCAGGCAGTCTGTCATTACATCATGCCGCCCATTCCGCCTGCTGGCATTGCAGGAGCCGGTTCCTTTTCAGGAATGTCTGCAAGGACGCATTCGGTAGTCAGGAACATGCCTGCCACTGAAGCAGCGTTCTCGAGAGCGATACGCACTACCTTGGTAGGGTCGATGACACCTGCATCGAACATGTGGACGAACTGCTCAGTACGGGCATCATAGCCGTAGTCGCCTTTGCTTTCACGGATCTTCTGTATGATCACGCTGCCTTCGACGCCTGCGTTTGCGGCAATCTGACGGAGAGGTTCCTCGATGGCACGGGCCACGATATGGATACCTGTAAGCTCGTCTTCATTGTCGCCTTTAAGGTCTTTCAAAGCCTCTGCGGCACGGATGTAAGCCACACCGCCGCCAGGGATGATGCCTTCCTCGACAGCCGCACGGGTTGCATTCAGCGCATCCTCTACCCTGTCTTTCTTCTCTTTCATTTCGACCTCCGAAGCAGCACCTACATAAAGTAC
>DEPW01000091.1:18390-37650 GCA_002358965.1 Bacteroidales bacterium UBA3382 | reverse complement strand
GTACGCGTTGACGAAGTCAGGAATGGGGACTTATCTTGACGCATTCGATATCGAAGCCCCTGAAGCCGAAATCACTGCATCTTCAGCAAGAATCTTGGCTTCCTGCAACGATCCTGCAATATATTGGACATCCCAGATAATGACTCAGGACGAGTTTGACATGTATGTAGGCGACAAGGCCAACATGGAGCAGTATTTCATGGACCTGCTTGAAAGTACAGCGAATTACTATGGATACTCAAGCGTAGTCGAACTCCTTCCGGACTTCCTGTATCCTGGCGACTATGTAGACGACTATACATATTCAGGTCTGTATTCGGAGACCAAATATCTCACCTACGCCGTAGGTATGGATCTCGAAGCCAACTTCACCACCGACTTCTACTGGGGACCTGAGTTCACGACTTTGGAGATGCAGGTAATAGACCTTACTTTCGAGATCGTAGCGACTCCGTCCACGACTGAAGTAAGCCTCGACATCTATCCTTCCGACAAGGCTGCATACTACTTCGCAACCGTCATCGATGACTGGTGGATCTACGGATATACCGACGAAGACATCATGAACGACATCTGCTCGCAGTATAGCTCTTTGCTCCCCTCTTATGCACAGACCGGCGATGTCACCGGACATGTTGTCGGCGGAATGAATCCTGGAATGGATTACTACGCAATAGCGTTCGGAGTCGATGTCAACGCGCTTACATTCAATTCGGCCTTGACCGTAGAGCCTTTCTCTACGCTTGAAGGCGAAGAGACCGACGCATACGCAGAAGTACACTGCACCAACTACTGGTCGATAGCCGATCTCGAGGCATACAACCCTGAGTATGGCGGATTACTTTCCGATCCGGCCAAACCTAACATCGCAGCAGTAGATCACACATACAACGAGACCGCTACATCCGCAGTATTCGTAATGTGGGGCGGAGACGTATCCGATTTTGATTACGACGAGTTGTATTCAGTGACAATGTCCCATGGAGAGATAGTATACAAGGGCGATCCTGCTCCGCTGTACTATGTGGCCTTCGACGGAAGCTACAGCACACTCTGTACCATCGGCCGTGACGCCGCAGGCAATTTCGGAGACATGCACATTTCGGTTGTCCAGTTCACAGAGGAAGGCAAGTCTACGGACTTTGCACTGTTCGACGAGTACTATACTGTAGTTATGAATTCGGCTTCAATGAATTCATTTAAAACATGGTCAAATATCGAAAATGAACAGGCGGATGATTCTTGTCGGAGGCTTGCTCCGTGTCCAAGTTTACGGTCTGGTGTCCTGTAAGAAAAAATGTCAACTCTTAAGGAAATTTTATGTATTGCGCTTGATTTGCAATCTATGGATTTCCTCCTTTTTGGCATTTTTCTCTCTATGCGCTTCGTGTTCAACCTCTCCCTGCCTGCGTTACTGTAATGCTTGTGGACCATGCAGGCTTGTCTGGATAATGCCGAAGACATCTGCCTGCGTTACTGTAATGCTTGTGGACAGTCCGCTTTCCGGATTTCTTACAGTGATGGTGGCTACACGCGATGTTGCGGAATCATTGTTTTCAACAGATACCCTGAAACTTGTAGAGGTGACATTCGATATTATTACCCAATCCATATTGGCTCTCGCGACCCAGTCGCTTGAACATTCTACAGTTACATCTGTCATTTTTGTGTCATGGGCTTCAAAAATTATCGATGAGAGCGAAGTTTCGATTATGAATTCGCTTTGATAGACCCTGATTTCTTTTGCCAGTGACGGATTGTCGTTGCTTACAATTTGCATTGTCTCATCCCTGGGTGAAATCGAAAAATTGTTGGATACGGAAAGTTCGATCGTTTCAGGATCGCCGTTTTCGTTTCCGTTTCCGGAAAGTTGTGATAGTGATACCCATTCAGGTACATCGACGGCTGTCCAGCCTCCGGAACAAACGACATCAATAAGTATTGTTTTGTCATCTATCGTTGTGAATTGATGCATTTCATCGTCGGTATCGAATTTATATGCGTCCTGTGTTATGTTGATGTCTTTGGTCAGACCGTTGAGAGTGCTTGTCAGTACATATGATACATTACGTTCCGACAAGGTGCTGTTTAAAGATGCCGTAACTCTGACGGTCTGTGAAGAATCGCCTTCCAATTGAGAAAAATGAACCCATGTCGTTGTCCTCGGTGCTATTGTCCACGGTCCTGAACATTCGATATATATTGCATCCTGAAGGGAATGTACTTCGGTAAAATGCAGATTTTCTTCGCTGTCATCGAATACATAAGGGTCTTGGCTGAATCTGATGGTCTTTTCTTCGTTTGTTATTGTAGAAACGAGTGTCGCCGTTCCGTTACGGTTGTTAAGTTCTCCGTTGGGTTTTGGGCGGAATGTCACAGTTACTGAACCGTTTGAGGGCGCATTGCCTAATAAGAGGTTAGGATTTACCCAATCGGGATAATCGCTTAATCTCCATGGAGCTTCGGCTGTCATTTCGAAAGTCAGGGGGTATGAACCTTCATTCATTACCGGAATTTCGGTGAAAGATGCTTCGGATTTGTCAAAGACGAATCCATCCTGCGTCGCAGTAGCGGTTATTGTATTGTCAGTATAGTTGTCCTTTAAGCGAATCGTTCCCGAACGTGAGGAGGAAGATGTGTTATATACAGGGGTAAACTGTATTTCGACATCTTCCATGCCGTCGCCGGATGTGATATTTGGAGTAAGCCAATCAGGGCATTCGGTGATTTCCCATTCCGATGAGCAGAGGAGATTCGCACTGTATGGAGAGTAAGTCGTCTTGTATGCAGGAATGCCGGTCAGACCATCGTCCTCGATCTCAAAGACATATTTCCTTTGCAATATTTGAATGCTTCTTCTTGCGTCTATTCCCAAGTCTTTATGCCTGACGCTGATGAAATGGATAGAGTCGGTCCTGTTTTCCTCAATGTTAGGGTTGGCGGAATTGGCGTTGACGGTGATAGTGGTTGTCCCTTTTTCTCCCGACATAGCGGAAATATCCAACCAGTCGGATTCGGTTTCGATTTCCCATGTACCGGAGCAATTGACTGTTACCGGATATTCCAATGTGTTGAAAGTTGGTATTTTACTGAGTGTGGGGGATGGATCGATGTCGAAGACAAACTCTTCCAAAACTATGGGTGTGACGAGATCCATAGGATCGTTACCATCGAAGTTTGCCGGTTTCGTTATCCTGGAGAATACGATATCCGCTGCAAGCGGTTCGAATTCCAGATTTTCTTTGTTGGATTTGATCGTTATTTCTTGCACGATAGTCGCATCGTCTGTGTATGTTCCTGGGAAGTCGCCGGAAGTAGGGGAGACATGAAGCCAATCTGGAATATCGAGGATTTTCCATGGTCCGGAAGTTATGAGTGTGACAGTCGTTCCAAGCGTGTCGTCACAGGCGAAAGTGAGATCGGGTTCCCCGGAGAGTTCCAGTACATAGCCGTCTTGGCTGACGGTGATTTCACGCGTGACGGGCTCGTCGACCTCTGCTTTGAGTACGATGACACCGTTCCTTTCTTCCGAAGTGGGTGTGATGCCGTCTGTATTTATGCTTAATGTCGTTGTGGTATTTCCATCGGTCGAAGTTTGTATCCAGTCAGGTTTAGCGGCTATGCTCCAAGGTCGTTCTGCAATGATTTCCACGATGGCAGGAGTTCCCGGATTGTCAAGTTCTGAAAATCGCAATTCTAATTCATCGGGGCTGCCATTCAGCAGGAATATGAAATTGTCCTGCGATATGTCGACAGTATACCTGTCAGTGGCTTCTTCAGGTATTCGGATGGTATTACCAGTGTCCAGATCTTCCATCAGCGGAAGTATATTGAAGGAAACCGAGTTAGGTTCGAGTCCGAAATTGTTGTTTTTCGGCAGGACCTCAATGACTCCGTCCCCCTCGCCTTCCAGTGTGGAAATGTACAGGAACTCCGAAGATTCGTCGATACCAACAATCTTCCATCGCACATTTGACTTGACAGGTATTTCAAGGGCGCTGTATCCTCCTTTGATGCTTTCGTAGTATGTGAATTCCTGTTTGAGATATTCAGGTTCGATGGTCAGGTATGGATATGGCTGTCTGACAGTGATGGTGTTGTAAAAGCTGCCATCAGTGGCGGAAATGATGATCTTGCCGTCCCTGTTTGCTCGGGTATGGTTGTACCGTGCTTCGAATGTGATACTTCTTGTTCCTGATGTTCCGCTATATATGGATGCATTAAGCCAATCGGGAATCATGGTGATTTCCCATTTTTTTTCAGAAGTGAATGCTACAGTGAAAGATCCACCTGTGCTGGGTATGTCAAATGAGTCTCCCGATATGGCTCCCGTTCCTAATTCGCTGGCATCTGTGTTGTCCTTGTTGCAGGAAACAAGGACAGGTATCATTGAGAAAATAAAAATCAATGCTGTTACTATGTGTCTCATGGCGTTCTTACTGTCTATCGTAAATTAAATCTCCAGGTGTGGCGGACAACAACCTTTTCATTACAAGATATACGGTCAGGATAGAGCATATCCAAATGATGATTGTCGCGCAGAGAGTCTTGATATTCCATACCGAAAGGTAATTGAATGTCCCGTCTTGCATGATATTGAACAAAGCCAGCAATATCTGGATCACATATACGAATAAGAATGCGATCATTGTTGCTGCGATGATAGTTGCGGACATAATCAGGACATATACCTTTGTCAATTCGTGATTGCTGATCCCGAAAGCCTTGAAAGTCCCGAGATTCCTTTTTACTTTCTGGAAGTATGACTGGAACAGGTTTATGATGAATAAGACTATGCACAGGATTGAGAATACCACTATTGCCCATGACAGGATATTAGCCATTATGCTGACGGCATTGAAGTTCTCCTTGGCATTGATCTGGGACATTTCTATTTCGATAAAGTAGTCTTCCTTTACGAGTTTCTCGAATTCCTTGATCATATCCAGATCCTTGAAATGGACAGATATGAACGAAATCTGACTGACATAGCTGTCGGTAAAGTCGAAGTCGAAGACTCTTGTCAGGTCCTTTCCGTGATATGTACTTGTGATTTCATCGCTTATGCTTTGAAGTGTTCCGTAATCAAATTCTCCGGTTGGAAAAAATGATATGAAACTTCCGTCTTTGTACGGCTCGATCTGAGGCAGATAGAAAGACTGGTCATCTTCTGTGAGTCTTACCCCGTTTTGTTCGGCTACTGCGGCGACCGATTCGCTGAATTCGGCAAGGTCCATGTCATCCGGAACGAAATAGTGCAGACTGGAAGCATATTCGGGATTATTCATGTAAAACGGATTGGAATAATCGTTGAAATCCTGTTCAAGAAAGAACGATGACGATATGAAATCCACATTTCCCGGAAGTTTTTGTACGACGCCCAAAACAGGAACAGGTATAACCGCGTATTCGTCAGTATACAGGCGGAAGCCGAGCGTATCGGCTCCAGGAGAGTATCTCGCATAATTAATATATGCCGGAGCTGTCTTGTAGCCGAGAGACTCTAACATGTCCTTGGTAAGGATCAGGCCAATGGATTCAGGGTCTATTTGTTCCACCGAGGCGACTTTTTGGCCTTTTATCACATTTTCATCATTGAGAATGGCGTTTACCAATGGAGTGTTAAGCTCTTGGAAGAACCTTCCGGTAAAATACCGTAGCATGTGGTCTTCAGTAAAAAAATTGTACGAGAACTTGTAGTCTTCCTGATATCCGACAATGCGGTATTTCTGCATGAAACTCGAATCTTCGAGTGCCATTGTCATACCGTAGTAGTCTGACCTGTCGGAAGTGTTTTCGATGTTCAGCCAGTTGATGAACGGGTCATTCATCTTGAATGACAAGTATTTCATGCTGGCATTGCTGAATGCTATGGCAAGGAAAGTCAAAGCAAGTACTCCCGTAAGAAGCCACATGTTTGAAAATCGGCGTCCTAAAACGACTTTGCCTTCTCGGCGGACAAAAAGTTTGAAATAGTCTTCGAATATCTTTTTTTTATTCATTTTCGCCATGTTTTAGAAAGAGTTCAAATCCAGCTGTATCGTAATTGTCTATGCCATTGCTCCATTGCCGTCTGTCAGGGCTGGCTACATACTCGCAGTCCTGATCTATTATACCGTAAAAATTGGATTCCTCATCGTTTTGTTTTGACGCTTTGGTCTCTTTTTTTATTTTGATGACGATATCTGCGAATGAAGTGGCGAGGCGCATGTCGTGGGTGACTATTATGGCCGAACTTCCTTTGAGTTCTTCAAGTTTGTCGGACAGGAGTCTCATCGCTTTAGTGGCGTTTTCACTGTCAAGGTTTCCGGTAGGTTCATCACCGAACAATACGGAAAAATCAGGAATGATGGCTCTTGCGAAAGCAAGTCTTTGCTGTTGTCCTCCCGACATTTCCTGAGCCATGCGCTTTTCGTCAATATGGCTTAATCCCAGATCGCTCAGGATTTCAGAAGCTTTTTTGAATGATGATTCTCTGTCGTATCCCTGAAGCATCCGTGTTATGGATATGTTTTCGTAAGCGGTGAAGTTTCTCATCAGATTGGTGCTTTGGAATATGAAGTTGAAATGTTTCCTGCGGAAATCGGATAATTCTTTGTCATCGTTCTTTTTCCACAAAGACAGTATGTCCACAGGGCGACTGTCATCATAAAAGATGAATCGTGAGCCGTTGTTCGGTACGATTGTATTGTTCATGAGGCCGAGTACTTCCAGAATCGTGCTTTTCCCGATTCCTGATTCTCCGACTATGAACACCTTTTTCCCTTTTGGGATAATCATGTTTTTTATGTCAAGCACTATCTTTTTATAGCTCTGCTTGTCATAAGAACATTGTAAATCCGATATCTCAAATAACTTTTCCATTACTGCAAATTGTTTAAGGTAGATCTTCGATAGGAATCCAATAATATTTTGCTCCGTTAAATTCCATCGTGTAAGGATATGCGCTTGCCTGGATGTTTTTCAACCGTCTGAATTTGGCCGCGAATTGTTTCAGTATTGAAACATATTCTGCCTGAGGTACTTTATGTGGGTCTCCCATTGCGGCTAAGGAAACTCCTTTGACTGAACTTGAAGCTTCGTTAAGGCCGGCTGCGATATTCATGATTTCGTTTTGTGTCATGCTTTCCATGTCTTCAGGCGTGATGTCCGGAACGAAACTCCTTATCAGGGCTTTGAGCGCATTTATGTAAGGCATCCTGTCTTGCGATGGGCGGTTAGCCTGATCGGCGACCGGTTGCAGTTTCATTACCAATGTTTTCAATTCATCCGACGATATGAACAATACGGGTTTGTAATAGTTGCGTTTGCTGTCCTGGTCGAGTTTAGGAGTGAACCCCTTGAAAGACATTACGACTCCTCTGCCCGGGCCGTTGTCTCCGAGCACTTGCCTGATGAAGGCTTCGTCATAAGTCATACCTGCCGATATGTCGGAAGACGGCCTCCAGCCTCCTGTGCTTCCGCCGATTATGATATCGATCTGGTTCTGGATCGAATTGCTGAGACTGTTGATGGAGTTTATCATTTCATCGGTAAGTTCGGACACGGCCATTTCATGTTCCGGTTTTGGGAAACGTATCGATCCGATGTAAATGTTGCTGTGTTTGTCGTTTTCAAGTTCATATCCGCCATCAACCACCTTGAGTTGTACTTTTGCGGGATATTTGACACCTTGCTGATCGAGTATTTTGTATTTTCTTTCGAGATTTTCTTTCAATATCTTCGAAAGTTGGTTTGTGAATGTACCATATGCCATAGGAACGGATTTTTTGGCAATCTGGAAGACCATGAGCTGTACATTGTATTTTACAAGTTTGTCGGTAATGTCTTTGTCTGTAAAGCGGTCGTCTTTGTCAGAGTCGTTGTTGCCGCAATCGCCTACGACTAGCATGATGTTGCTTTGTTTTTCCTTGCCTTTGAACATGTCAAGCCCTCTGCTCATGCCGTAAAACACGGATTCTTCAGCGGTTTTATCGGTCGAAGTACGGAATCCGTATTCGCCGCCGGTATCGAAGAATGCCATGAGCTTTGAATTTTCAGGTCTGGTGAACCTGAATTCTTCCACTTCGTAGCTTTTTCCGTCAAGTATATGCTCTTTGTCCCTGTAAATGATGGCTGCGACTTCGACTGATTTGTCTTGGAAGAGTTTGCACCCGTTTTTTATAGCCTCTTTTACTGCCGGGTAATAGTCTTTCATGGATTCAGTTCCGTCGATAACGATGCAGATATTGATTTTTTGCATCTCGCGCAATGCTTCTTCCGTCATTCCGATACTTTCGCCTATTCCGATTGCACCGCCTTTGACATTTTCTCCTGTAGATGTGCCGAAAGATGAAATATTGTATTCGACAATGTTGCCGTCCTTGTCCTTTATGCTGCCGTCAAGTATCGGAAATCTCAATTCATTGCCGCTCATTCTGTACTCTTTCCAGTTTTTCTGTAATCTGTATTCCCATCTTGTCACTTCGTCTACTTTGTTGGGCGAAGTATAGACCGGGGCTGACTTTGAATTGTTTATGAAGTATGTAATGTCTTCGTATTCCCATGTCGGTTCCAGACATGACCGTTGATTCCACGGCACATAAGAGCCTTCGGATACCCATCCGAAAAGTACTTCTTTACTATATCCTGAACTTACTGTGTACTGCGTGGCCAGCAATACCATGTTCTTCTCTCTTTTCATGATATAGTAAAACTTCTTGTCAGTAGTCAGTGGAATGCTTTTGGAAAGGTTGTCAGGATTACCGTACATCTTACCGACCGTATTGTCCGTCCTGATATTTGATGCATCCAGGTTAAGTGATATCAAGGCTTTGTAATATATTCCGGCATCATCGGTGGGGCAGGTTTCCCAAAGCAACAATTTGGACATAGGCACCCATCCCAGGCATTTTGCGTTCAGGGGTATTTTTGGATAATCGCTTTTGTTTATGCTTCCGGATATTACCAGTGCGCGTCTGTTCGAGATCTTGGCTATTGTTACTGCCTGATTCCACTTCAGATATCCGATTACCTTAGAGCTTTTGTCTGTTTCGTATACGGGGTTATTGTCCCTGTCGCTCAATACTTCCCAGTATTCGGAGGTATTTCTTTCGTTCTGACCGTATTTGCCTGATCTTAGGAATTTGTCTATGTCTGATAGTTTTATTGTCAGTGACCGGTGTGTCCCTGTAAGGCCAGCCGGCTTAAACGCTTCACAAACCGATGGCAAAGCGGGCTGTGCCTGCATGATTGCGGCGTTAAAAAGGATTAGTAATAGTAACAGTCTTATTTTCATTTTATTCTCTCGATTATTCATAAAGTGTCAAAGGTAAGAAGGTGTAGCCAGCGCAAAGATTGTTCGGGCCGAACGGTTCATTTTCGTCTATTATGGGCTCATCCCCTTCAGTAAAATATATGTTCATCAGGATGTCATCGTTGTTTGCAAGATCCAGGACATAATACATCTTGGCGATTATGCTTTGGCGGTAAAATTCCCAGAACATCGAGTCGATGTAGTAGTTAAGCAGTATCATGTCAAATCTGCTTTCAACTTTGTCTATGTTGTCGAATATTTCGCACAATTTCTGGCAGTCTACATCCGCATAAACTTCATGAGAGGATTTAGAGTTGATATCATTGATTATATCATCGAATGTATCTCCTTCGAATGGTAAATTGACATAAGCTATGTAAGGCCTGTCGGAATTTGCCAGATAAAAAATCGCGACTTCGGAATCATTCAGGGGTTTTGCGAGTTCGAGGTTGGCAAGCAGTGCCTTTTCATTTGTCGCAGTCGAATGCGATATGTAGTAAATCGACAGTACATTCTGCTGGGCGTAAACCTGCATGGAACCCAGGATTAGTGCCGAAATTAAAATAAGCCGTTTCATTTACCTGTTAACTTTAAATTTTACAAATTCGACTAAATTCAAATTGTCGTACCTGATTTCGACGATTGATACGGAGGACCATATTCCTAATGTGATCCTGGTGCAGATGTCATCAATGCTGGCTACCTGATCTTCTTGGGATACCCCGACGAAAGAGAGTTTTAGCGATGGAGACAGTTCATATGCTTCCGTATTGCGCATAGTCGTGTAATCTCCGCTGTTGCAAATCTGTTCCAATCTGTTTTTGCTCATTCGATGTATTTTACACCCTTTTACTTCGTATGGTTCGCTATACTCTTCGGTCTTTGTATTTCTTACTACTATGTGGAAAATGCCGGATTGGCTTTGCGGAATAACCAATTTGTCCGTGTCTGTCGATGAAATCAAAGTATTGTTGTCGTCATAGACTTCATATATTAGATTGTTGTTCTCTGTCTGTGAGTCTTTGACATGTACGGTGGCCGAATATGTTCTGCCCTGCACCATGAAATAAGGTCCGTCAACCTTTTCTATTTCTATGCTTGCAGTCTTGACTGGGTCGATGGCCGTATTGATAACAGTGTCGGGTTTGCTTTCGAATGCGGAAGCTGCCGGTCTTGGCCTGGCGGATACGCTGTCTATGGCGTTGTCTCCCTCAAGGGCCGATATGAATGGTATTTTCTGGAATGAAATTTTTCCGTTCACGACCATTTCTTTTATTGCCACTGTCGAAAAGAATCCGATTAGAAAAGTCAACAGGCATATTCCTATTGTTATAAAAATAGATTTTATATTCATATCCTAAAGTTTTATCATAAATCCCAAAGAAAACCAAAGAGCTTGCCTTCTGAATGATACACAGTCCGCAAGCGATCTGAAGACGACTTCATGACGATGACCTTCACGGCCGTCCCAGACTAAAGGGTAGATCTGCTGGCTTGGCCTGAAGAACGGTTTGTTGTCGGACTCGTATGAATCCATGAGACCGTATTCGTATCCGGCTTTCATCTGAAGATACAGTGTCTTTGCATATAGGTTTATATCGAATCCGATACTTCCGATGACACTTATGTCGATAGGCCTCCTTTTGAAAGTCACTAAAGATACATATTTGCTGTAGTCGCGGTTAAGATAGCCTATCCCGTTTTCCCCTACAGGTATAAGCGTCCCGTCGTCGTACCTTCCGGAAACATTGCCTTCGACATGGAAAGGGGTTGTTATGGCGTTTGTGTTGAAATATGCCTTTACGCCTATTTCAAAGACCAAGGCCCCCATTTTCCGTATCCTGAATTCCGGAGAAAAATATACGGGTACTGTCAGGTCCATGAATTTTGCTCCCTGTGAAATCAAATCGATATTATATGTACGGACATACTCTCCAGTATTGTTGCTCGTCCTGTATGAATATTTCATCGATTCGGTTTGAAGATTTATGCTCGAAAAGGTTACGCCAATACCGGTGTTGATGCCTAATTTGAATTTTTTTGAAGCAGGTATGGCATATCCTATATCTATACCTACATTGTATGCCGATGATTCAGATGTCAGTTTGTTGCTGGTTGGCGTCGATATGTTGTATGCATACAAGGGGGAATATTCGTTGCGTATCCGTAATCTTACCCTTTTTGGTTTGTATTTTAATTTGACATGTCGATACCGGTCCGTATTATCTATAAGTATCATTGTGACTTTCATGTCATCGTCACCGAAATCAAAATCGTCCTGAGGCGCGTAACCTTGTCCGAATTCATTGTATCTTACTTTCTCGGTCCCAAAAGATATTGAACTGTCTCTTCCTGCGTCTTTGGCGTCCTCGTTTATTTGTATTACATAGTATTTTTCATCGATTTCCTTAAATTGGTATATGTTGCGGCATACTATCAGTGATATCTTGCAGTTGCCGGATTTGTCGTATTTGATGAAGATTTCCTGCATGAAGCTCAGTTTGTCCGGATTTTGCTCTATTAGAGGATAATAGATGTAGTTGAGGTCGAAGTAGCTTAAGCTCTTATATATAGATATCCTTCCTATCCAACATTGATCTTCAGCGTTGTAAGACCATCCCAGATTTTTGATGTCCCTGAATTCGTAAGAAAAAGCGTGGAATCCGTATTCGCCGTCAGATGTGAAAAAATTTTCCACATACTCGGTTACGCTTATGTTGTGAAGGAAATCGGACGATGAGTAAATGTCGCAAAAGACAAGAGTGCTGTCACTTTCGAACAACCGGATAAATTCTCTGGCGTTTTGGCGAGTGGAAATCTCGGCGGAGTTTTCAAGCCTCATTACAAGGTCGATTGCTTTCGAATTCATCCTTCTTTCCTGTGATTTTGACAAATGGACATCCTGTGCAAAGCACAAAGCCATGTTGGCAAATATGGATAGAACAGAAATTATGATTTTATTTCCCATTTTTATCATTTTTGTGTTTTAAAATGTCATGAGTCCTGTTATTATGCCGGCTCCCAAACCGATAATACCGGTGATAATCCATAAAACAGCCTTGATTTTCCTTGTGTTTGTATATGTCGTATCGAGGCTTGTGGTTTCGAAGTCGGATTCCGGTGCCGGCTTGGTACGGCGTTCTTTCCGCTGTTCGAGTTTTTTCTCATACAGGTCGTACCACATCTCGTCAATATTTTGGTAGCGGTACGCCTGCTCCTTGGTAGTAGCTTTTTCAACGACGCTGCGTATGCGCTGATCCTGTATTTTTTCAATGGGCACATTGTCGCTTAAATGTGCTTTCATTATTGCCGAATTCTCGCCGGTAAAAGGGAGAGAGCCGGTATACAGCTGAAATGCCAATATTCCTAGCGCATATATGTCCGTAGTGAAGTTGTGATGTTGAATGTCACCAGTCAATATTTCCGGTGCGGCATAATCGACTTTGCCGATAATCGATCCGTTCATCGTAAGTTTTGTTCCGGAATTGATGGAAGATATGGGCTTGCAAACTCCGAAGTCAATGATTTTCACTTTCCCCTCTTTGGTGATCATTATATTGCTCGGATCAATATCCCTGTGTATGTATCCTGCTTGGTGAAGCCGTTTGATTCCGCTAAGTATCGGTTTGAGGATTTTAAGTGTGAACTCTCCTCTGTTGCGTGTACTCAGGCCATAGAGATCTCTGGCATAACTTATATCGGAACCATTTCTTGCATAGAATACCCCTTCTAGCATGCTGTCTAAGCTGACACCGTCCAGACGTTCCATGACGATATAGTATTTCGGTTTCATTTCATGTGAATATGGATCTATTTCCATGTTCGGTATGAAACCATACATCCTTAGCAGGTTAGGGTGGTCTATCTGAATGGACGATTCGCGCATGGCGCGTTCGATCATTTCTTTGCTGGTATTTGTTATCAATTTGATGGCTACGGGTATGTATTCATTCGGGTTGTCCTGTTTAAAGCATCTTCCTGAATATACTATGCCCATGCCCCCTTGTCCCAGAGGTATGGATTCGGTATCGTAATCATAATAAATCTGATTCTGTATTTCAGATACTCCTTGGATTCGTATTACCATATTGTTCGTTTTAATTGGGTTGTTTCTTATCTGGTAACTTTTGTGGCTTCAAGTATTGATACGATATGTTTCGATTTGATGCCGTAATTGCCTTCAAGTGCAGTGCCGCTTCCGGAACAGAGTATCCCTATGAGTTTGCCGTGTCTGTCAAAAATAGGTGATCCGCAACTGGAGACCTTACTCATATTTACCCCGAAGGCATAGCGATCAAGATCCCTTGAAATCTTTCCGAAATTGGTGATGACCGTGTCTGGATTTATGTTTGTGGCGGAAAGTGTTTCCGTACCGTTGCCAAAGCCTATGGCCAATATTCTGGCTTTGTATTCGGGTTCTGTCGTAGATATCTTGTCCATGGGGACGGATCTCATGCCGTCGGGAATCACGCTATTGATAGTGCGAAATACGGCAAGATTCTCGTTTTCGGAACTATATGCTATTGCTGCGCATTCAATGGCATCATTTTCTGTATCTTGCATTCCAGAAGATCTTATTTCCATGCCGTCATACACTCCATGAACTTTTAACTGCGAAATATAAGGAAGCGCTTCGTCGTATCCCATTTCATACAACTTTATTAGTTTGGCTTTGAAATGATTCTCGGCTACTTGTAACATCGTACTGATATCGTCAGCGGTCTTGTCCGTAGCCAGAGGCATTTCCCATGGCCTGGCAATGTCTCTGCTTGTTATGACGGTGCCGTCGTTGCCTGTAAAAAATCCAGTTCCGGTACTGATCATCGAATTTTTACCATCAAATCTCATAATATTGTCTTGGGCAATGACGAACTTGTCATACATCGTAGACGAGAATATGTCCTTTTGAGTGTTCCAAGATTCTGGATCTGGAAGATCGTCGATAGCCAGTGTTCCGCAACTCGCTTCAAAATGATATTTGCAAGCCATCAATGTGACGGAGTTTCCGTACATGGAAAGCAATAGCTCGTCGGAAGATGACGATGGTTTGTGTAACGGGATGAAAATGAGTATGGGAATCGCGATGCAAATCACGGCAGCTGCTATTACTGCATATGACCATGCTTTTTTTCGTGTCGTGATAGGGTTTTTTATTTGGAACCCCGCGCAATTGATTCTGTCTGACTGTTTAAGCTGGACATACCTGTTTTTCGGAATGTTTTTACCGTTTATTGTCGTTCCATTCAGACTATGGTCGCAGATATACCACTTGCCGTTATTCGTCTTCAATACAGTCGCATGAAAACGGCTTACTTCGGGCCTATTTACTACAATGTCGTTCGAATGGTGAGAACCTATGCCCCTAATGACCCCCTTCGGCCGTTTGATCTGTTTGATTTTTGACCAGTCAAGCGGTATTTTCAATTCGGTAAAATAGATATCGTCACCATATTTTATCTGGATTTCTTTGTCTTTAGGAAGGCGTATGCCGTTCAGGTATGTGCCGTTTGTGCTTTTGTCGGTAATGAATATGTCGCCATTATCAAGCTGGATGATTTCAGCGTGATAATTGCTGATATATTCATTGGATATGACTATTTCTACCTGATCGGGATTACGGCCAATGACTGTCAGTTTCATGGTTCCGGGGTGTTTTTCGTTTTGTCAGGGGTGTCAATCTTATCGGTAGGGAAAATCGCGTTTTCGGTTTTTTCCAGGATCTTCTCGACTTTTCTCGCTGTCAGTTCTTCTTGTGCATCTTCCAGGTCTTTATGCAATTTGTACAGTTCGCCTTTTATATGCCCTATGGCCATTAATGTTTTTATTCCATATATATTTAGGCAAAGGCTTAAAAAAAGGATTATATATAGAAAAGGCTTGATGAATTTGTTTTTTCCCTTTGTGTTAAGCGTTGAATCTTTACCTATGTCGAATACGGCTGCAGTGAGGTTGTCGTGATTTGACCCGTTTCTTTTACCCGTAATATCTATTTCTTCGGATAATGAGTCAAGCATGGATTCTGGTCTTTTTTTTCTTGAAAGCTTTCTTATCAGTGTCTTTTCATCGAAAGCAGACCAGAAGCCATCGGTACATAGGACGAATCTGTCTCCTTTGCGATAAGGAGTTATGTTTATGTCTGGTTCTACAGTTTCTGATATCCCTAGAGCTTTCAATATGATGTTGGATCTGTCGGACAGACGGGCCTGCTCTTCCGACATCATATTTGCTTTTACCATGTCGAATACCATGGAATGATCGAATGTACGGAAATATTTTCCCCCTTTTCGCAGTTGGTAAATCCTGCTGTCTCCGACATGGACGGCAATGGCGACATCATCGGTCAGCAGTAAAGTCGTCAGTGTTGTCCCCATGCCTTTGTATTCTTCTTTCTGACCTTCTTCGAAGATTTTGGAGTTGGCTATGCGTATGGCCCGTTGAATTGTAGGTAAGGGAAGCATGTCCGCAGTTGCTTCTGATACTTCTGTGATAATTGTATCTACTGCAATGGTCGAAGCTTGCTTTCCTCCTTTCTCGCCTCCCATTCCATCGCATACTACGATCATAAGGCCGAAAGGGGTGTCGGCATATCCGGCTGAATCTTGATTCTCCTGACGGCCGCCTATCAAGGATTCAATGCATCCGGTACCTTTGAATTTTGAAGTGATAATCTGTGGCACTGTTCAAAAAAGTTAAATTTAAGGCTATTGTTTTTTAGGAGAGAGTAAAACCGTCTTTTTATTGGTGTCATTGAAAGGCGAAGATGCATTTGCACCCATTGAACCTTTAAACGGATTAGTGAACAGGTCTGCCGGTTCTTCGTGTTTGGCTTCTGCCGTCGGTTTGAATTCCGTCTTGGGCTTCAGGCCAAGGGCGTCAGCGTCAATAAGTACGAGATATAGCTCGTAGTATTTCCCTATGCCAATGATGTCGCCGCTTTTGCATTCTTTGGGATTGAAGTCCAGTAGGACTCCATTTAACATGGTTCCGCATGTAGAACCGATATCTTGAAGGAATACAAAGAGTCCGGTGTTTTCACGGTTGCCGGGCATCTTTCTGATGACCAATGTCGCGTGGCTTTCAGACACG
Organism: Bacteroidales bacterium UBA3382; assembly: GCA_002358965.1. Taxonomy (GTDB): domain Bacteria; phylum Bacteroidota; class Bacteroidia; order Bacteroidales; family UBA932; genus Merdivivens. The sequence goes on along the minus strand of DEPW01000091.1, from coordinate 21,269 downwards.
GAATCTTCACGAAGGCTTACTTCGCATTGCGGAGAACATCCTATTCTGTTTAGTCCCAAATATACTGGCCAAAATTCACCGGACGGCGTATGTGATACAGAGTAAAGAAATCCCATGATAGGTCTTGAATCGGCCTTTTGATGAATGCCGTCCGATATCTTTGTCTGTAAATTGTCATCGCTTCCGGGATTTGATCCGGACAAAATCTTGGTTGCTGACATAATGTATTAATTTATTCATTACTGGTATTGGTAGGAGAGTGCCGAATCTCAACGCAAAGATACGCATTATTTTATTTATAAATGCTTTATAGCATATAAAAATAAGTCGGGATTTTACCGGTTTCTAATATCGTTTTGCATTTTCAAAATCTCCGTCGACCTTATGTCCGTCGATGATGCTCCTGCCATGATTTCGAACTCTCCATCCTCAAAAACTTTCCTTCCGTCTGGAAAGTAGTACGCAAGGGCGTCTTTGTCCAGGGTGAATTCGGCAACGGAGGACTCTCCGGGTGCGAGGCATACGCGTTCGAAGGCGGCAAGTCTCAGATCGCATACGCGATAAGAGGAAACCTTGTCCCTGATGTAAAGCTGGACGGTCTCAGTCCCATGTCTCGTCCCGGTATTGGTGATGCGGACGGAAATCCTTAAGTTGCCGGCATTGTGGAAATCGGCCGTATCTATTGAAATCTTCCCGTATTCGAATTCGGTGTAAGTCAATCCGTAGCCGAAAGGATATAAAGGAGCGGACGGCATGTCGGTATAATCGCTCTGTCAGCCGTCGCATACTGATCCCACCAATAGTATCCGCAGTGCCAGTCCGGTTTGGAAAAATATGTTCCTACCATGAAGCCCTTGTCCCTGAATGCCTCCAGTATTTCAAGGGTTATGTCTGTGCTGTCCCGTCTGAAAAACGGTGTCGCGGCTATCGAAAAATCTGTTACGCCGGTATCGAACAAGCAAAAGCCGTCATGATGTTTTGTCGTGAAAATCATGTGCCGCATTCCGGCTTCTTCCATGATTTCCGCCCATTCTTCCGGATCGAACGATGTCGGGTCGAATCTGTCTTTCAGCCCCCAGTACCATTGCTTGTATTCTTCGTATCCAAGGTCTCTGCTGCGGTTGATCCAGTCGACATCCTCGGAGCAGATGGACCATGATTCGACGATTCCCGGGATGGAATACAGTCCCCAATGGAAAATCACTCCGAATTTCAGATCCTGCCAATGCTCGAGTTTTTCAGCGACGAGCGAATCGGAGGGCGGAACATAGCCTGAATAATCCTGAGCGTCGGCGGCAGCCGGAAGCAAAAACGGCAATATCGATATCAAAAGAAAATGTTTCATGGCATTATGTGGATTGTGGAAAGCGGTAAGTGGCCGGTCGCGGCATAAGCACAACGCGCGCTTACTGGCCTGCAGGCGGTCCGGCGAGGGACAGCCGCGTATCGGCCGGCATAGCGCACGCTTGTGTCTTCTGGAACGGGCTGCCGTTATGGCATCACGAGGAATGCTGCGGCGAATGTCAGGATGGCGTAAAGTTCAGGATATACGCCGAGTATCAGGGAACTTGAGAATGCATTCACGCCGTTTCCCATCGCCGTGATACCGTTTGCGACGAACCCTGCCTGCCTGATAGCTGACAGCAGGCCTACGAAACCGAGGCCGAGTCCGGCTGCGAATATCGCGAGTCCCTGTACGAGGGTCAATGGATCTGCAAGTCCCTGGATGCTGTTGTTCAGGATGAAGAACGCGGCAAAACCGTAAAGGCCCTGTGTTGCAGGGAATGCGCAAAGGATCAAAGCTTTACTGAAAATGTCAGGGTTTTTCTTCATAGCCCCGATTGTGGCGTTGCCGGCCATGGTAACCCCTATTGCGGAGCCGATGCCGGAAAGTGCAAGCATTACTGCAAGGCCGATATAGGCCAGAATCAATGGTAATGTCTCCATAATTGAAAATGATTGAATTTATTTTTGTTATTGTCTATTGTCTTTTTTCCAACGGCCTGTAAGGGCGTCCTCCGCCTACGAAGCCGACATTTTTATAAAATTCCACGAAAGTAAGTCGCATCGGATGCACAAAGGCTCCGAGGCAGGATATGAATAAGGTAAGGCTGTGGCCTATCAACAGCAGAAGCACCGTGAGCACCCAGCCGGCGTAAGGGATGCTGCTGAGCTGGAAAGCCATGGAATTGAACACCATGCCGAGTATTCCTCCGGACATTCCAAGGCCGAAAAGCCTGATATACGAGAGGACATCGCCAAGCAATCCTGTCACATCGTATAACGAGGATATGCCTTTTCCAATCCGTTTGAAGATGTTGCGGCTCAGGCTTGAGAAGAATATGATGCACACTCCTGCGATGCCGAGCAAAGCGTAGCTGAAGGTCGGCGACATGAGTTCGAGCTCTCCCTTGCTGTTCCATTCCGCAAAGGCCAGCGCCGCCCAAAGGGTGAACGCCGCCCAGCCGAAATTGGAAAGCCCTGCCTGCCACCCTTGCCTGATTGTAGCGTATACTGCCGCTATCAGCCTTGCGAAAATCAATTGCACGATTCCGAATATCAGTGAAAACCAGAAAAGTTGCATGTCGGTCAGGAACATGCCGCGCATCTTGTCCGACATCGGAAGCATGTCGTAGAGTTTCGCGCCGAACATCGTTCCGCTGAGCAGCGGCATTATCATCGAGCCGATTCCGAGCAGAGACACGAGAGTGCCGATATTTGCCATTTTCGGCATCTTGAAATGTATCACGATTCCGGCAATCAGCAGGATTATCCCATACCCCAGATCTCCGACGCACAGGCCGAAAAACAGCATGTAAAACGGAGCGAAAAACGGTGTGAGGTCCAGTTCGTCGTATCTCGGCAGCAGATAGAGGCTG
>DEPW01000091.1:0-18370 GCA_002358965.1 Bacteroidales bacterium UBA3382 | reverse complement strand
GATAGGCTCGAAAGCGCGTGCGAACCAGTTGTTTTTCAGTTTTACCGGAGGATTGTCGTCCGCCGTGGCGTCTTCCGCCATGTAGTAGGCGTCCTGGCTGTCGAGGAAAGTCTCGATGTCCTTGCGGTTTTCGACAGGGGCGAAGCCTTCGAGCACGGCTATGTGGTCTTCTGCCGCGCTGCCTGCCGATTTCCCTGCAATATATTGGTCGAGGCTGTAAATCTCGTCATGGTATGCGGCCTTGATGTCGTCAAGCCGTCCTTTCATGACCGCCATCCTGTCTTTCAGGCAGGCAAGCTCTTCCTTGTAGCCCTCCAGGGAGGCTTCGAGCTCGTTTACCGAAGCTTGGGGCGGTTGGATTTCGCGTGCCGGATAGGCGGGGTTTTCATTTTTCGGCGTAAGTATGACGAACCAGATGTTTTCCTCTTTCCGTACGATCTGGAGGATGTATTCTTCTTCCCATTTTTCATCAAAATGCCTGGCCGGTACGGTGAAGAAATGCACATCGTATCCGAGAGAGGAGATTTTTTCGATATCGCTTTTCGAATATTCCCCCCAGACGGCCGCCGATTTGATTTCGCTTTCGCATGAGCGGATGGCGTCGTTGAGGGAGGCCATGCGCGCGTCGGTCTCCTCGAATGCGGACAGGAAATCTTCCGGCATCTTCCAGTCTGCCGACGCCTGTCCTTCAGGGAATTTTTCGAGTTTCCTGATGGCGTTCCTGTACCTTGCGGCGCGGTCGAGCATTTTGGCGGAATGTTCGTCCACCGCTTTGTCGGAACGCGTTATGTCCATGACCCCGAGGCTGCTGAGTGCTTCGAGGAAGCCTTCTTTCCCGTCGCTGAGCAGGATGAAGGAATATTTGGTCATTTTCTTAATCATTTTCCCCGGCCTCCTCTTCTTGTTCGTGGCGTGTCTTGACTATCTTTTGCGAAGCCTTCGACAGGTTTTCCTCGTCTTCAATGAAACGCTTGATTTTCCTGATGGCTTCCTGGTATCCCGGAATCTGGACCTTCTCGTAGAGGTTCACTTTCTGGGTGGTCTTCTTCCTCTGGAAGTCGAGGATGCGGCTTTTCAGACCGTATATCTCGGATTCGATACCGATTCTGGCCAGATTCTGGAGTATCCTGACTCCGTCGGCGAACCATGCCGGTTTGGCAAACGCGTTGAAGTCGCGGACTTCCCAGACGATGTTTTTCAATTCGGGAGTCTTGACACCGGCGATTTTGACAGTGGCGACTTCCACATCCTTTACCGCAATCAGTCCGGCATCGAACTCGTTCCAAAGTGCGGCGATGTAATCGTATTCTTTCAGCGCGGCTTCAAGGCTTGCTTCAAGTTCGTCAGAACGCGATTTGGCCTTGCGCACTTCGAGCCTCAGGGCGGATTCCTTGTTTTTCAAGGTAGGAAGCGCCCTTGTACGGACTTTCAGCTGCTTGGTGATTTCGTTCAGCGAAGTCTTGTTGTATTGAAACTTTATAGCCATCCTTTAAGCCCTTTCTTTCCAGTATTTCGAGATGAATTCTTCCTTTATGCCTGTTTCGGCCTTGGTGAAATATTTTCCGAAGAGCCCCCATGCCGTATCGAGCATCTCGTCGATGCTTATGTTTACATCGATTGCAAGCAACCTGGTCGAATACTCTTTGGCGTAATCGAGACACCTGATGTCGTAATCGCTCAGATCGAACCCGTTTTCCAGCTTGGTCTTGGCGTTGGCGGCATCGGAATACAGGCGGACGGCTGCGTTCATTACCTGGCTGTGGTCTTCGCGCGTCTGTTTGCCGATGACGAGCTGTTTCAGCCTGGAAAGCGAGCGGAACGGGTCGATGATGATCTTCCCCGTGTCTGTGTCCGTGCGCAGGTACAACTGCCCTTCGGTGATGTAACCCGTATTGTCCGGTATGGCGTGGGTGATGTCTCCGTCGTTCAGGGTGGTGACCGCTATGATGGTGATCGAGCCTCCGTCAGGCAGCTGTACGGCCTTTTCGTAAATCTTCGCAAGGTCGGAATACAGCGAGCCGGGCATGGAGTCTTTTGAAGGAATCTGGTCCATTCGGTTGCTGACGATGCTGAGCGCGTCTGCGTAAAGAGTCATGTCGGTAAGCAGCACAAGCACTTTCTCGTTCTTGTCCACGGCAAAATATTCGGCGGCCGTGAGGGCCATGTCCGGTATGAGGAGCCTTTCGACCGGAGGCTGTTCCGTGGTGTTCACGAAACTGACTATCTTGTCCAGTGCCCCGGCGGATTCGAACTGTTGACGGAAATAGAGGTAATCGTCGTTCGAAAGTCCCATGCCTCCAAGTATGATCTTGTCAACATCGGCCCTGAGCGCAACCTGTGCCATCACTTGGTTGTAAGGCTGGTCCGGGTCTGCGAAGAAAGGTATCTTCTGTCCTGAGACTATGGTGTTGTTCAGGTCTATACCCGCGATGCCCGTTGGGATCAGCTGCGATGGCTGTTTCCTCTTGTAGGGATTTACCGAAGGGCCTCCGATTTCCCTGCGTTCCCCTTGTATCTCGGGGCCTCCGTCCAGAGGATGCCCGTATGCGTCGAAGAAACGGCCGGCGAGTTCATCGCTCACATTCAGTACCGGGGGCTCTCCGAGGAAAACTATTTCCGCATCGGTAGGTATGCCTTCCGTGCCGGAATACACCTGAAGCGTGACGGTATCGTCCTTCATCTTTACTACCTGCGCCAGCCTGCCGTCCACTACTGCAAGCTCGTCGTTAGACACTCCTGACGCTTTGAGCGATACGGTGGCCTTCGTGATTCCGTCCAACCGTGTGTAAATCCTTTGATATGCCTTACCTGCCATTTTTCCCGACTTTTTGTTTGATTAACTCTTCGTATTTCTTGAAATCTTCGCTTCCGAATGCGGAGTAATTCATCTGCCTGAACCAGTTGATGAGTTCCTTGAAGTATGCGCCGCATTCTTCGAAATTTTCGAATTCGAATTCCTTGGCGCAGACATCGAGCACGAAATCCAGCATGTATTTCTGCCTTTCGATAGGGCAGAGGCTGTCCACCTTGTCGAAGGCGTCCTGTTGCAGTATTACGAAATCTATCAGTTCGCTTTTCCAATAGATTTCGTGGTAGCTCATAGGCACTCCGTCGTCTCCGAGGATGTTGATCTGCTCGAATGTCTCTTTTCCGCGCCTGATGATGTTTTTCAATGTGTTCACCTTGTCGACCCATCCCTGCTCTACGGTATCCGAAAGGTATTTCTGGATTTCAGGATATTCGAGATATTTGGAGTAAGAGTCTATCGGGTTCACGGCCGGATACCGCTTCTTGTCCGCCCTGTTCTGCTCGAGGGCGTAAAAGCATCTTGCCGCCTTTTTCGTGGACTCGGTCACGGGCTCTTTCAGGTTTCCTCCTGCAGGCGAAACGGTTCCGATGAATGTTACCGAACCGGTCTTTCCGTTGTTCAGCACTACCATGCCGGCGCGTGCGTAAAAGTTCGAAATGATGGCCGACAGGTCTACCGGGAAAGCGTCCGCTCCAGGGAGTTCCTCCATACGGTTGCTCATCTCTCTGAGCGCCTGGGCCCATCTCGAAGTGGAATCGGCGAGAAGCAGCACCTTCATGCCCATTGCCCGGTAATATTCGCATATTGTCATGGCCGTATAAACCGAGGCTTCGCGTGCGGCGACCGGCATGTTCGAGGTATTGCAGATGATAGTCGTCCTTTCCATCAGCTTCCGTCCTGTACGAGGGTCGACGAGTTCAGGGAATTCGGTAAAGATTTCCACGACCTCGTTGGCGCGCTCTCCGCAGGCCGCCATCACTATCACTTCGGCGTCGCCCTGCTTGGCGATGGCGTGCTGCAGGACTGTCTTTCCGCAGCCGAAAGGTCCGGGAATGAAGCCGGTGCCTCCTTCGGCGATCGGGTTGAGCGTGTCTATCACCCTGACCCCGGTCTGCATTATCTTGTCAGGGCGCGGCTTTTCGGCATAACCGCCTATCGCTACCTTGACGGGCCATTTCTGTGTCATGGTCACATCTGTATCCTTCCCGTGTTCATCGGTAAGGACGGCTATGACGGTGTCGATGTTGTAATTTCCGGCCTCTTTGACGGATTTTACGGTATATTCGCCTTTAAAGGAGAACGGAACCATGATTTTGTGCGGGAGCCATCCCTCTTTCACTTCTCCGAGCCAGTCGGCCGCCTTTACGGTGTCGCCGGGTTTTGCGATGGGCTTGAAGTCCCAGAGTCTCTCGTGGTTCAGAGGCGAGGTGTATTCGCCCTTTTTCAGGAATACCCCTTTCATGGTGGTGAGGTCGTTCTGGAGTCCGTCATAACAGCTCGACAGCAGCCCCGGTCCCAGGGTGGCTTCAAGCATGTGTCCGTCGAATTCCACGGCGCTCCCGTTTTTCAGTCCTCTCGTGCTTTCGTAGACCTGCACGGCGGCCCGTTTTCCGTTCACTTTGATCACTTCGGCCATCAGCTTGGAGTCTCCGGCTGAAATGAAGCAGATTTCATTTTGGGCTACAGGCCCTTCTGTCTCTACAGTCACCAGATTGGAGATTATTCCCGTGACCTTTCCAGTGCTTTTCATATCTTGTCGCTAATTTATTTCATTAATATTGAATGTGCCTCTGGCTTCGTCGACGAGTTTCTTGAACATCTCTGCACCCTTTTCCGGGTCCAGCACATACCATCTTTCGATGATGTGCAGCTTTACAAGATAGCACAGCAGGGTGTTCGCATTGAAATAGTCGTATGTCGCCAGTTCCTCTGCCTTGTTCCAGATTATCCCGTCCAGCCTTTCCTCCCTTTCGAGTATGTTGCCGCATTTGAGGGCTTCGGCCACCTGCCGGGCCTCTTCGAATTCGCCCCCGTCCACTTTGATCATGTCTTTGTCCTGTATGCGGCCGAGGCTTTCGTTCAGGTATTCGGTCTTCGCGTTTCGCAGATTCAGGTCGAAGCGCATATATTCCCTGATGAAGCGGTTCGGATGCCTTAAGGCCTTGCGGTAAAGGTGTTCGCCGAGTTTGTCTCCGTCGAATGCGTGATCGATCCATTTGAACAGGCTGCGGTCGCGCCTGCCGCAGCTTTCATATATCTCTCTCCGCATTTCCGATGGGGCTGCCGAATCTTTCCCCCACGAGAGTGTGAGGGCGGGGAGGGATGATACGAGATAATGGTAATTGTTCATGGTCTGTCCCTCTTATGATGGATGTCAGCCGAACAGCAGTTTGCGGGCTACGGGCCTGAGGTGTTCGGAAATAAGTCTGTCGAACTCCTTGTCGGTGAAGCTGATGAAATAGCCTTCCCCGCGCGGTCCTACGGTGAAACCGCCTTCGAATCCGCTCGAATAGCCGACATGGACATTCTTCCCGAATTCCTTGTTTATCGTTTCGGTCAGGTACGGTTCCGTGGCTTCCTTGAGATGTTCCGGAAGTACGAGGTCGAGGTCGACGGGTTCCGAACCGGTAGGGTTGAAGGCGGACACGATGCTCGTAATCATCCCCTTTACGAACTCTCCGTCGGCGAGCAGCTTCTCAGGCGCCTTTCCTACGGCTTTCGTCACTATCAGGTCTTCGAGCCTCTGTCTTGTCTGCGAAAGGCTTTGGCTTATTGCCGTACGGATGTCCCCCTCTGCCTTCTTTTTCAGATCTTCGGCTTCTTTCTTGGCGGAGGCGACGATGCCTTCGGCTTCTTTTCTGGCGTCGGCGATGAGCCTTGCGGCTTCGGCCTCTGCTTTTTTGAGCAATTCTTCCCCTTCCTGTTTCCCTTTGGACAGTCCTTCATTGTAAAGCCTGTCCGTCAATTCCTGCAATTTGTTCGGCATTTTGAAATCTTGTTGGTATGTTGTTAATCGCCACAAAAATAGCAATTATTCGCGATAAATCAAGAAAACTTATTATTTTTGCATGCGCAAAAAATTGAGTTATGGAAGTCGGAATCATCATGGGATCGGCAAGCGACTATGAAGTCATGTCGGGAGCCGTCGAAATACTCCAGGATTTTGGAGTCGGGTTTGAAAAATCTGTAATCAGCGCTCACCGCGCACCTCAAAAGACATTCGAATATGCGTCCACTGCCGCCCGGAGGGGGCTGAAAGTCCTGATAGCGGGAGCCGGAGGGGCTGCGCATCTTCCGGGCGTCATAGCCGCGATGACCACCCTTCCTGTCATAGGCGTGCCTGTCAAAAGCAAGGCCTTGAACGGACTTGACTCGTTGCTGTCCATGGTCCAGATGCCTTCCGGCATACCTGTGGCCACGATGGCAATAGACGGGGCGAAGAACGCGGCTCTTTTCGCAATCGCGATTCTGGCGTTGTCCGATCCGGAACTGGCCCGCAAGCTTGAAGAGTACAGAACAAGACAGACTGAAAAAGTGTTGGCCACAAAAATATGATATATGTCGGATTACAGGGTTTTTGTCGAAAAACGACCACGGTTCAGAGTAGAGGCCGACAGCCTCAAAAACGAACTGAACCGTAATCTTTCGTTGTCCATACGCGAGCTCCGGCTTGTCAATGTGTATGATCTGTTCGGGTTTTCCCGCGAATTGCTTGAAAAGTGCCGTTACCGCGTATTCGGAGAGATCGTAACGGATACGGTCACGGACGATTTCGAAATGGACGGGAAGCCTTTCCTTGCCGTAGAGTTCCTTCCCGGACAGTTCGACCAGAGAGCCGCATCCGCGGTCGATTGCGTGCATCTGATAGAGCCCGATGCCGATATAGATATCCGCTCGTCGAGGCTTCTCGTCTTCGATGAAAGCGTGTCTGAAGAGGAACTCCGTAAGATCGAACGGTACTATGTCAACAGCGTGGAGTCCCGTGTCAAGGACCTGTCCGTGCTTAGCGACATGGAACAGGCCGAAGTCCGTCCGGTACCCGTGCTCGAAGGCTTCAGGAATCTGAAGGACGGACAGCTGCAAGGGTATTGCGACAGTATGCGCCTTTCCATGAATGCGGCCGACCTGAAAGAAGTCGTCAAGTATTTCACCGCCGAAGGCAGGGATCCCAATGAAACCGAATTGAGGATATTGGATACTTACTGGAGCGACCATTGCCGCCATACGACTTTCACTTCGGTGATAGAGCATATCCGTATAGACGAGTCGTTCATCGCGGAGGAAATGCGCGAGTCCTATGGAGAATATCTGCATATGCGCAAGGAACTCGGCCGCGAGGGGAAAGACATATGCCTCATGGACATGGCTACGATAGGGGCGAGGTATCTCCGTAAGAAGGGTTTGCTCGATGACCTTGAAGTAAGCGAAGAAAACAACGCTTGCAGCATATATGTCGATGTAGATGTCGACGGGCGGCCTCAGAAATGGCTCCTTCAGTTCAAGAACGAAACCCATAACCATCCGACCGAGATAGAACCGTTCGGAGGGGCGTCGACCTGTCTGGGAGGCGCAATCCGCGACCCACTTTCGGGAAGAAGCTATGTATATCAGGCGATGCGCGTGACCGGTGCAGGAAACATATACGCCGGAGTGGACGAGACCCTGGAAGGAAAATTGCCGCAGAGGGTCATTTCCACGAAAGCGGCGGCCGGCTATTCGAGCTACGGAAACCAGATAGGCCTTGCCACCACCTGTGTCAGGGAGATATATCATGACGGCTATGTGGCGAAAAGGCTCGAAGTGGGGGCTGTCGTGGGGGCGGTCAAGGCATCGTCGGTGCGCCGGGAATCCCCGAAGGCCGGGGATGTGATACTCATGCTCGGCGGCCGGACCGGGCGCGACGGCATCGGCGGGGCTACCGGATCGTCGAAAGAGCACAATGCCAAATCTCTGTACGAATGCTCGTCGGAGGTGCAGAAAGGCAATGCCCCTGAAGAGCGTAAGTTGCAGAGGCTTTTCAGAAGGCCGGAAGTCACCAGGCTGATCAAGAAATCCAACGATTTCGGCGCAGGCGGAGTGAGCGTGGCCATAGGCGAACTGGCCGGAGGCCTCAAGATATATCTCGACCGCGTACCGGTCAAATACAGCGGACTCAACGCTACTGAACTCGCCATTTCCGAGTCGCAGGAAAGGATGGCCGTGGTGATAGAGGCACGCGACAGGGAAGAGTTTGAAAAATACTGCCACCAGGAGAACATAGAGGTCACTTATGTGGCTGATGTCACCGATAGCGGCAGATTGCAGATGTTTTACAAAGACAGGACGGTCGTGGACATGGCGCGCAGTTTCATCGACAGCGCCGGGGCGAAGCATTATGCGGACATAGAGGTTCAGGCCGTAGAGGACAGGAATCCTTTCGAAAGGAGGCCTGCCGGCGCTTGTCTCGAGGACAGGCTGTTGTCCAACCTTTCGGATCCGAATGTGTTGTCACAGAAAGGTCTCATAGAGATGTTCGATTCCACGATAGGCGCGACCACCGTCCTGATGCCTTTCGGCGGCCGCTTCCAGGAGTCGGAAGCCCAGGTGTCGGTGCAGAAACTGCCCGTGCTCGAAGGCGAGACAAACACGGCTTCGGTAATGTCGGCAGGATACAATCCGTATATCGCCGAATGGAGTCCGTATCACGGAGCCGCCTATGCGGTCACGGAATCTGTAGCCAAGATAGCCGCAAGCGGTGCGGACTATTCGAAGATAAGGTTTTCTTTCCAGGAATATTTCGAAAGGATGTCGTCCGCCAGGTCGTGGGGCAAACCTTTCGCCGCCCTTCTCGGCGCATTGAAGATGCAGAAAGGCCTCGGCCTTCCTTCCATAGGCGGAAAGGATTCGATGAGCGGCACTTTCAGGAATCTGAATGTCCCTCCAATGCTGATGTCGTTCGCCATAACCACGGTCGATGCGCGCCGGGTGATTTCGCCCGAGTTCAAGAAGGCTTCGGACAAGATAGCCATTGTGCGCCACAGGCCGGGCAAGGATCGTATGCCGGATATCGGGGCGTTGAAGTCGATCTTTTCGATGATGCATTCCGAAATAGCATCCGGAAACATAGTCTCGGCCTATGCGATAGGCTTCGGAGGGGCTGCCGAAGCGGTCTGCAAGATGTCCTTCGGCAACTTCATAGGTGCGGAAGTCTCCCTTTCCGAAGAAGAGATGTTCGATTATTCTTACGGTTCGTTCATCATAGAATGCGGCAGGCTGCCCGAACATCCTTCGGTCGAGGAGATAGGCAGGACCGTTTCCGACAAGGTGTTGCGGTTTACGGACAGGATTAAGGGACGGACGGCCGAAATTGCCATAGAGGACGCCCTCAAGGCCAATAAAGGAAGGTTCGAGACTGTATATCCTGATTGCGGAACGGACAGCAGGGCGGATTTCAGACCGTATGAAGGCGGAAAGAGCGCGGCTGTCTATCAAGGAGCGCCTAAGGAACATCCTCTGGTATATCTTCCTGTCTTTCCGGGAACCAATTGCGATTATGACAGCATGAAAGCGTTCCGCAGGGCCGGCGCGGAAGTGATGACGGATATCTTCCTGAACCTTACCGGAAAGGATGTCCTTGACTCGATTGACAGGATGTGCGGCTTCATAGACAAGGCCGACATCATCATGTTGAGCGGAGGGTTTTCATCGGGTGACGAACCGGACGGAAGCGGCAAGTTCATAGCGAATGTACTCAACAACGCTTCGGTTACGGCCGCAGTGCACAGGCTTCTTGACCGCGGAGGACTGATACTCGGGATATGTAACGGTTTTCAGGCGCTCGTCAAGTCAGGACTCCTGCCTTACGGAAGGCTCGGGATGCTGGAGGAGTCCAGTCCTACGCTCTTCAGGAACGATGTCAACAGGCACATTTCAAGACTCGTGACCACAAGGGTCGCTTCCGTGGCGTCTCCATGGCTGTCGGGTTTCAAGGTGGGCGAAAGGCATATTGTCCCGGTGAGCCATGGCGAAGGGAAATTCGTAGTGTCCGCGGAAATGGCCGAAAAGCTCTTTTCCTCCGGCCAGGTGGCTTTCCAGTATGAGGACAACCCTAACGGTTCGACGGCATCGATAGAGGGTATCATATCCGAAGACGGTAAGATTCTCGGCAAGATGGGGCACAGCGAGAGATGTGTCGAAGGACTTTACAGGAACTATCCGGGTTTCTCTCCTTCGGAAGACCTTTTCGCGAATGCGGTGGCTTATTTTCGTAAAAAATGACAGGAGATTGCCTGATGGAGCAGAAAGAATTATTGATAGAAGGTCAGTCCAAACAGATATTCCAGAGCGAAGATGCGGACAAAATAATCGTGCATTACAAGGATACGGCTACGGCGTACAATGAGATAAAGATAGCGACCATTGCGAACAAGGGTATCATAAACAATCAGATTTCGGCGATAATCTACAGATATCTGGAGGATGCCGGCATAAAGACCCATTTCATAAAAATGTTGAACCGCCGCGACCAGCTTTGCCTGAAAGTGGACATCATCCCGGTCGAGGTGATAGTGAGGAATGTGATAGCCGGCTCGATGTCGAAAAGACTGGGCATACCCGAAGGGACCAGGCCCGGGAATGTGGTATACGATCTCTGTTACAAAAACAAGCAGCTCGGCGATCCGCTGATCAACGACCACCAGGCCGTGGCCCTCGGACTCGTTACCTATCCTGAACTGGAATATGTCTATGGGCAGACAAAACGCATAAACGAAGTGCTTTCCGAACTTTTTGCCAAGATAAGGATTACTTTGGTGGATTTCAAGATAGAGTTCGGCCGCACTCCGGAAGGGGAAATCATACTCGCCGACGAAATATCTCCTGACTCATGCCGCTTTTGGGATATGGATACGGGAAAAAGGCTCGACAAAGACCGTTTCCGACGCGACATGGGCAAAGTCATTGAAGGATACGGAGAGATATTGGAAAGACTGCGCGGCGTATGCGCTCCGGACGGTGCCGAGGTCCATGAGGAATGCGGGGTCTTCGGAGTATACGATATCAAGGATGCCGCACAGTTCGTCTATTACGGACTGCATTCCCTCCAGCATCGCGGACAGGAAGCCTGCGGCATAGTGACGGCCGACGGGGACAATCTTCTGTGCAAGAAAGACGAAGGGCTCGTGGTCGAAGTGTTCAACCAGGACAATCTCGCAAAGCTCCGTGGCGACAAGGCGATAGGCCATGTGCGCTATTCGACGGCCGGAGGAGGCGGCTACGACAATGTGCAGCCGTTCGTATTCCACCATCATACAGGGGATTTCGCTGTCGCACATAACGGCAACATAGTCAATTCGGCCCTGCTTGTCAAATATCTTGAAAAGCAGGGAAGTCTCTTCCATTCGACTTCGGACAGTGAAATCATAGCCCACCTCATCAAGAAGGGCAGTCCGTCCGAGGCCAGGATAGATGCAATAATGGACGCCCTGAACATGATCGAAGGCGGTTTCGCTTTCCTGATACTGACACCGAACAGACTGTATGCCTGCCGGGACAAATACGGACTCAGGCCTTTGTCCATAGCAAGGCTCGGAAACGGTTATGCGGTCAGCAGCGAGACCTGCGCGTTCGACATCATAGGTGCGGAATATATCCGGGATGTGGAACCGGGAGAGATCATCTGCATCGACGACAAAGGCATAAGGTCCAATCATTTTTCCAATTTCAAAAGGCATAAGATGTGCGCCATGGAGTACATCTATTTCGCGCGTCCGGACAGCACTATCGAAGGATGCAATGTCCATGCTTTCAGAAAAGAATCCGGCAGGATACTTTACAGGGAGGCCCCTGCCCTGGCCGACATGGTGGTCGGAGTCCCCGATTCGAGCCTCAGCGCGGCGATAGGCTACAGCGAGGCGAGCGGAATCCCTTACGAGATGGGGCTCATCAAGAACAGATACATAGGCAGGACATTCATACAGCCCTCCCAGGAGCTGAGGGAAAACGGCGTGCGCCTCAAACTTTCCTCCCTGAAAGACATAGTAAAAGGGAAGCGCGTCGTGCTGATAGACGATTCGATCGTCAGGGGTACCACATCGAAACGGATAGTCCGCCTCCTGAAGGACTCAGGTGCGGTTGAGGTGCATGTGAGGATAGCCAGCCCTCTGTACGCCTACCCTTGTTTTTACGGAGTGGATACCAGTACGCGGAAAGAGCTCATAGGAGCGAACCATACCGTGGAAGAGATAAAGGATATGATAGGCGCGGATTCGCTGGCATACCTTTCGACGGCCGGGCTTCTTGAAGCCGGGCATCGCAGCGACCTGTGCATGGCATGTTTCGACGGGAATTATCCTACGGAACTGTATGACAACGCCGCGCAATTGAAGATATGACGAAAGATTTTTAATATAACCGATTCTGTTATGGCTGAAGTATATGAGAAAGCCGGTGTGAACCTGGAAGCTGGATACGAAGTGGTACGCCGTATCAAAAGTCATGTGAAAAGTACCGCAAGGCCGGGAATGATGGGCGGAATAGGCTCTTTCGGAGGCATGTTCGACCTTTCGTCCCTGGACTACAGAGAACCGGTGCTTGTCAGCGGGACCGATGGCGTCGGAACCAAGCTGAAACTCGCTTTTGAAATGGACAAGCACGATACCATAGGCATAGATGCCGTGGCCATGTGTGTCAACGATGTGTTGGCGCAGGGTGCTGAACCGCTGTTCTTCCTGGACTATGTGGCTATCGGCCACAATGTCCCTGAAAAGGTCGAGGCGATAGTGTCCGGAGTAGCCGAGGGCTGCCGCCAGGCAGGATGTGCGCTTATCGGCGGCGAGACGGCCGAAATGCCGGGCATGTACGGCAATGGGGAATACGATATAGCGGGCTTTACCTGCGGGGTCGTGGAGAAGTCGAAACTCATAGACGGCAGCAAGGTCTCTGCCGGAGATGTGCTTGTCGGCGTGGCTTCGACCGGAGTGCATTCCAACGGATTCAGCCTTGTCAGGAAGATCCTCGCCGACAATGCGATAAGCCTCGGCTCTCCGTTCCAGGACAGCGGAAAGACTGTCGGGGAAGTGTTGCTGACGCCTACGCGGATATATGTCAGGCCGGTATTGGACCTGCTCTCGAAGATAGACATACACGGCATAAGCCATATCACGGGAGGAGGTTTTGACGAGAACATACCCCGTATCCTGAAACCTGGCCAAGCCGTCGAGATACAGCAAGGGAGCTGGGAAATCTTGCCGGTATTCCAGGCTCTTGAGGCTTGGGGCCGGATTCCTCACAGGGAAATGTTCAATGTCTTCAACATGGGAATAGGCCTCGTGCTGGCAGTCGGCGGCGAAGATGCTGCCGGGGCTGTGGAAATCCTCGCTTCGCATTCGCTCAAGGCTTCGGTGATAGGCAGGGTGGTTGAACGCGACCATGCTCCTAAGAAAGGGACGGAGGTCACCGACGGAGCGAGCGGAGTATTCATCCACATGCTTTAGGCCGGGAGTCATGAAACGCAGGATAGCCGTGTTCGCAAGCGGAAGCGGTACCAATTTCGAAGCCATAGCGCAGGCATGTGCTGACGGGACGCTCGATGCTACGGTAGAGTTGCTGGTTTGCGACAATCCTTCGGCTGCCGTGATTGGCAGGGCGGAGCGTTTTGGAATAAGGACATTCGTATTCTTGCCGAAATCCTATCCTTCCAAGGATGCTTTCGAGTACGAGATCGCCTGTATGCTCGACTCTCTCGGGGTCGAGATGATAGCGCTTGCAGGCTACATGAGGATAGTAGGGAAGACCCTGATGGCGGCATACGGCGGACGCATATTGAACATACATCCGGCTTTGCTTCCGGCATTCAAGGGAGCGCACGCGATAAAGGATTCTTTCGAATTCGGTGTGAAGGTCTTCGGCGTAACGGTCCATTATATCGACGAGACGGTAGACGGCGGAACGATAGTCGCCCAGCGGGCCTTCGAATATTACGGGACTGATATCGGCGAAGTCGAAAGGCGCATACATCAGATCGAGCATGTCCTGTATGTGGAAGCCCTCGGGCGCGAGCTGAAAAGACTGTAAAGGAAAGGGTAAAAAAGAGATTTTTATAAAATAATTTTAATAAAAAACAGGATTATGGCAAAAAGGGCCTTGATCAGCGTAAGCGATAAGAGCGGCGTAGTAGATTTCGCCGCTTCATTGATAAAAGCCGGTTGGGAAGTAATCGCCACCGGAGGAACGATGAAACTGCTCCGGGACAACGGACTGGAAATAATCAACATCAGCGATGTGACGGGTTTTCCGGAAATATGCGACGGGAGGGTGAAGACATTGCATCCCAGCATCCATGGCGGAATACTCGCGAGAAGAGATATGAGAAGTCATGTGAAAGAGTTGAAAATAAACGCAATAGAGTATATAGACCTGGTGTGTGTCAATCTCTATCCTTTCCGTGAGACCATCTCCAGGGAAGGCGTCACTATGGAAGATGCCATTGAGAATATCGATATCGGAGGCCCTTCGATGTTAAGAAGCGCGGCCAAGAACTGGAAATCCGTGACTGTCGTCTGCGATTCGGCCGACTATCCTTTGGTCCTGGACGAGATCGGAAGGTTCGGGGATACTACGGAAGACACCCGCCTGAAACTGTCAGCCAAGGCGTATACCCATACTGCCGAGTATGATTCATGCATAGCCACATACATGAGAGAGCAGGCCGGACTGAACGAGAAGCTTTTCCTCGAGTACGACCTCAAGCAGGAACTCCGTTATGGTGAGAACCCTCATCAGAAGGCGAAATTCTATGTGTCTTCGGAAAAGTGTCCGTACTCTTTGGCTACAGCCGTGCAGCTTAACGGCAAAGAGTTGTCATACAACAATATACAGGATGCCAACGCGGCATTGCAGATAGTCCGCGAGTTCGATGTCCCTTTCTGTGTCGGGCTCAAGCACATGAATCCGTGCGGGGCTGCCATCGGCAACGATGCCCTCGATGCGTGGAAGAAATGTTACGCGGCTGACAATGTGAGCATCTTCGGCGGAATAGTGGCCCTTAACAGGGAAGTTGACGAAGCGCTTGCAACCGAGATGAAAGCAGTCTTCCTTGAAATCATCATGGCCCCTTCGTTCAGCGACAAGGCGCTGGAAATACTCCGTGCCAAGAAGAATGTGCGTCTTCTCCAGGTGGACATGTCTTCGCCAGACATGCCTGTGATGCAATATGTTTCCGTACGCGGCGGCCTCCTTGCGCAGGATGCCGATACGAGGACGGACAGGATCGTAAAAGAGATGACTGTTACGAAAAAGCAGCCTGCGGACGCTATGATGCCGGATCTGGATTTTGCATGGAAGATAGTCAAGCATGTGAAATCCAATGCCATCGTAGTCGTAAAGGACGGTGTCACGGCCGGAGTGGGAGCCGGACAGATGAACCGTATAGGCTCTGCTGAAATAGCGCTGAAAGAGGCCGCCGCCAAAGGGCTGACCGATGGCCTCATAATGGCTTCGGACGGTTTCTTCCCGTTCGACGACTGTGTGTCGCTTGCCGCAATGAGCGGCGTGGCCGCTATCGTCCAGCCGGGCGGAAGCATCAGGGACAATGATTCCATAATCAAGGCGGACGAAGCGGGAATCGCTATGCTGTTTACCGGAACGAGACATTTCAAACACTGATGCGTATGGAAATCATCAACCATTTTCTGCAACCCGGACCTGACGGGAGAGCTGCCGAATTTTCCAGGATTGTCAGAGGCGACAATGTCGAACTGCCTCAAGGCGCTTCGGTGCTTGTTGTCGGCGGCGGCGGCCGTTGCCATGCGATAGTCGATGCCTTATCGAGGAGTCCGAAAGTCTCGAAGATATACTGTGCCCCGGGCAATGCCGGGATAGCTTCACAGGCAGAGTGTGTCCCGATTAAGGACAATGATGTCGAAGCCTTGAAGGCTTTCGCGTCCGACAGGGCCGTAGACCTTACGGTAGTGGGCCCCGAAGCCGCGCTGGCAGCAGGTATCGCCGACAGTTTCGCCGAGGCGGGATTGAGGATTTTCGGCCCTACGAAAGCGGCTGCGGCAATCGAATCCAGCAAGGAGCTCGCTAAAAGACTGATGGCGAAATACGGCATCCCTACTGCGGCATACAGGTCTTTTACCGATTACGGGAGCGCTCTTGAATATGTCCGGGACCATACATATCCGGTAGTGTTGAAATATGACGGTCTTGCGGCCGGCAAGGGAGTGATCATTTCCCCGTCCTTGCAGGAGGCGGAGGCGGCGCTGGACAGTATCTTTGGCGGCCGTTTCGGCTCTGCCGGAGCAAAGGTAGTGATAGAGGAGTATCTGAACGGCGTGGAAGTCTCATACTTCATTCTTACGGACGGACAGCGGTGGCTCCTCTTGCCCGAGGCCAAGGACTACAAGAGAATAGGGGACGGTGACAAGGGACCGAATACCGGAGGCATGGGCTCAGTCTCTCCCGTTCCGTTCTGCGACGGAGAGTTTACCCGAAAAGTTGTCGACCGTATCATCGAGCCTACGGTCCGGGGACTGAGGAGCGAGGGTATGGATTACCGCGGTTTTATCTTCTTCGGCCTCATGAACTGCGGTGGTGATCCCTATGTCATAGAATACAATGTCAGAATGGGTGATCCCGAAACAGAGTCTGTCATGCCGCGCATAGGCAGTGACCTTCTGGCGCATCTGGCAACTGCAGCCCGTGGAGATCTTTCCGGAGAGAGGCTGGAGATACTCCGGCAGTCGGTGGTTACGTGCATAGTTGTTTCAGGAGGGTATCCGGACAAATACGCAAAGGGATATCCCATCAGCGGGCTGGACAGGATGGAGCCCCTTATCGTATTTAGTGCTGGTACATCTGTAAAAGACGGAAAGACAGTGACCTCGGGAGGCCGTGTGCTGGCTGTTACCGCGCTGGGCGAGAACCTGCAGGAGGCCAGGGATTCCGTGTATTCCAAAATAGACAATATACGTTTTGAGGGAGCGTTTCACCGCAGCGATATTGCACAGGATATGATCAACTGGCCCGGCAGGAAATGAGAGACAAGCGAAAATCCCCCTTGCTGATATTCCTGCTTGCCATTTCCGTGGTGGCTCTGGCCGTTTCTTACTTCTTCCTTCCTGATGGCGTGGCGAAGCCGGATACCGGGCTTATCTCCATACCGTGGCTGTCCTGTGCCGCGGCCCTGGTGTGCCTGGCCGTAACTGCCGCATCGATGGGCCTGCTCAACTACAACGACTTCCTGTACACCTCGGACACCAAACTGCTGTACCTTCCTTATCTGCTCGCCGCACTCAGTGTCCCGGGCTCTATGGAACTCAGCGTGTGGCATATTGCCGCACTGCTTATATTGTGGGCTGTCTTTTATGCCGTAAGGTACCTCAATTCAGAGCAGCTCAGGATGGATTATATATTCGGAGCCATGCTCATGGCCGGAGCAGCTTCAGCCATAGTCCCTTGTCTGATGTACGCGCAGATATTCATTTTCATCCATTGTCTGTACAGAAGGGGACAGGAGCCCCTGCGTCACCTGCTTGCATCCCTTGCCGGGACCGCCTTGCCGTGGGTGTGCGCAGCAGCGCTGGCCTTCTTTTTCCCTGAATCGTTCAGCATTGAGGGCTATGCGGCATTTTTCCGGGACGGGATGGCCCTCTCGCTGCCTTCGCTGAGCTGTATGTCCGTACGGGAGATGGTCTGGGCCGGATTCGGTCTGGTACTCGGGATCAGGTCCGTGATTTTCGTGCTTTCCCGCGGCCGGGAAAGAAACAAGGCCCAGAAAAACGCATTCGGTCTTTCTGCGGCCTTGTCGATATTTGTACTCGCTCTGGAACTGCTGTTCGGCGGAACTATGACGTCACTGTCAGTGATAGTGGCGGCAGTGCCGTTCTCGTTCGCCGTTTTCAACTTTCTTTCCAACGGCAGGAGGGTAGAGACTTCGCTCTTGCTGTCTCTTCTCCTTTTGGCAGCAGTCCTGCTCAGAGTATTCGGATTCCTGAATCTCTAGATAGTCCTGCCGGGATACACCTTCAGGGCTTCCCTGAGACATGCAAGGGCCTCGCGCAGGTCCTCGATCTTGAGCACATAGGCGATGCGGACCTCGTCTTTGCCTTTGCCGGGAGTAGCGTAGAATCCGGCCATCGGAGCCACCATCACGGTCTTTCCGTTGTAAGAGAAGTCCTCCAGCAGCC
Source organism: Bacteroidales bacterium UBA3382 (assembly GCA_002358965.1). Lineage (GTDB taxonomy): Bacteria > Bacteroidota > Bacteroidia > Bacteroidales > UBA932 > Merdivivens. The sequence continues at coordinate 394 of DEPW01000091.1, read as the reverse complement.
ACTGTGCGAATTTCTCACTGTCATCTATGGGCAGGCGCACAGCCGCATAGAATGCTCCCATGGGGGTAGGGCATACCACACCGGGAATGGTGCGGAGAGTCTCTACCAGAAAATCTCTTCTCTTGATATACTCATCCCTTACGGCCTTGAAGTACGATGCGGGAGCATTGAGGGCTGCCTCGGCGGCGATCTGTCCGTATGCAGGAGAGCAGAGACGAGCCTGGGAGTAGCGCAGCACGGCGTTCATCACCTCCTTGTTCTTGGATATGATGGCTCCGATGCGCACGCCGCAGAGGGAGTATCTCTTGGATACGGAGTCACAGAGGATGACGTTGTTCTCCAGTCCCTTGATGTGCATGCAGGAGTAGTGGGGCTCATCGGTGTAGCAGAACTC
>DEPW01000129.1:10394-11753 GCA_002358965.1 Bacteroidales bacterium UBA3382 | reverse complement strand
TTCAAGGGTGCAAAGGTACAAAAAAGTAGAATACGCCGAACGCGAAGTGTGTGCAAAAATCTGTATTTCGCGAATTAAAAACACCGCATACACGAGTCCCGATGCGGCAAGGATGGCAATCCGCATGATTCCTGCCCGGTCGGTGTCTGAAATGTAGAGCACGGCCGCGACGATGTATGTCAAGGCGGTAGCTATGATGAAATAGGTATGGGCGGTTCCGTTCGCTATCCGGTAGGTCCTTTCCCTTTTGCCGGCCTTGACGAACATGGCGGTGGCTGCCTTACGGTAGAGCCAGAGCAGTACGATGAATGCGCCGGTTGTGGCAAGGGAAACGACAGGGGTCTGCTCCCATGGGAAATCATAAGGCAGCAGACGGTATCTTGCACAGATGATAGTCATCGACAGCACCGACATGAAAGCGACATGGTTCCTTGTGTTGCGGAGCCTGAGGCTGTCTTCGATATTGAAGTTTTCCTTCAGGCGCACGAAAGCGCCTAAAAGGGAGGGGGTTATCATGACGATCTTCCTCAATGACAGCAGCAGCACCAGGATCGTCAGCGACAATGTCCCCTGGACCCATGCGGAACTCATCCATTCGGAGGCGAACAGTCTTTCGTCCATGGCAGTTCGGCGTCAGTTCCCCCGTTTTGCCTTGTAGCCGGCGGCAATCAGCAACTGTGTCACTTTGTCGCGGAAATCCCCCTGGATGATGATTTCCCCGTCTTTGGCGCTTCCGCCGACACCGCATTTCGTCTTGAGCATCTTTCCCAGGGCGGCAAGGTCGTCTTCCCTGCCGACGAAGCCGGTGACGAGTGTCACCTGCTTTCCGGAACGGTTGCGGCGGTCTATGCCCACTGTCAGTTTCTGCTTTCCCGGCTCGAGTGTCTCGGGCTCCTCTTCCGTCTGCTGCGTGTATTTGAAATCAGGGTCGGTCGAATAGACTACCCCTGTCCTTTTCTTCCAACTGTTGTCTGCCATAATATCGGTCGGTTTTGCGAAGGCAAATTTAAGCAACTTCTAAAAAATAGTTATTATATTTGCATCTTTATGCAATAAAATTTTTTACAAAAACATGGATAATAAGAGATTCGAATTTGTCAACAGGATCATCGCCGTGGTCGTCCTTGCGGCCTCTTCCCTGGTATATCTGCTGACGATTGAGCCGACTGCCAGTTTCTGGGATTGCGGCGAATTCATAGCTTCATCTTACAAACTCGAGGTCGGACACCCTCCGGGAAACCCCGTATTCCAGCTGTTTGCGAGATTCTTTACGATGTTCGCCTCGCCTGAAAACGCCGCGATGGCCGTGAACGCCATGAGTGCCGTATGCTCGGCGCTGACGATATTCTTCCTGTATCT
>DEPW01000129.1:9675-10333 GCA_002358965.1 Bacteroidales bacterium UBA3382 | reverse complement strand
GAAGCTGGACGGTCGCTTCGGCAGTGGCCGTTTTCGGTGCCGGAGTCATAGGCGCGATGGCATACTGCTTTTCGGACACATTCTGGTTTTCGGCGGTAGAGGCGGAGGTATATGCGATGTCCTCGCTGTTGACCGCCATGGTGTTCTGGGCCATGTTCAAATGGTACGACCAGGCCGACGAACCTTATGCCAACAGGTGGATAGTGCTCATATCGCTGCTGATGGGACTCTCGATAGGCGTGCATCTGCTCAACCTGCTTACGATACCTGCTCTGGTGTTCATCTATATTTACAGGCGTAAAGACAGGGTGTCATTCTGGCAGGGCGTGAAATATTTCCTGATATCCGTCATCCTGCTGGCCGTCGTGCTGTACGGGGTCATACCTTTGCTCCCGAAACTTGCCGCCTACACGGATCTGTTCTTCGTGAACTCGTTGTCGCTGCCGTTCAACACCGGAGCCATATTCTTCATGGTGGTGCTGCTTGCTCTCTGTTTCTGGGGGCTGTTTGCGACAATCAGGAAGGGAAAGGCGGTGGCGAACCTGATATTGCTGTGCTTTACGACCGTGACAATCGGTTTTTCCATGTTTTCCATCGTAATCATACGCTCGTCCGCCAATACTCCTACCAACGAATACCAGCCGGACAATCCGTTTAC
>DEPW01000129.1:0-9600 GCA_002358965.1 Bacteroidales bacterium UBA3382 | reverse complement strand
GCCTCTCGTTTACGGCCAGTATTTCGGGGCTCCTTCGTCTTCCTACAAGGTGGACAGGTACTACACCCCGCTGGCGGGCAAATATGTCAGGACGGACGCCCCGGCTGAGCCTGTCTATGACAAGTCCGGCCAGATGCTCTTCCCGAGGATGTGGAGCTGGGAAGACAGGCATGTCGATGTGTATCTGGCGTATATGGGAGACAGGGGCAAGGTCGTTCCCGGGGCCGAATACAAGAAGCCCACTTTCATGGACAACATGCGTTTCTTCTGCGATTATCAGTTGAACTGGATGTATTGGAGATATTTCATGTGGAACTTCGCCGGCCGCCAGAACGATATCCATGGCCAGATGCCGGGAGATCCGTTTTCGGGCAATTGGGAGTCTGGCATAGGCTTCATTGACAAGATTAGGCTCGGCAATCAGAGCGAAGGCCCGGCCTATCTGATAGGCAACAAGGCGAAGAACCATTATTTCATGCTGCCTCTGTTGCTCGGCCTTGCAGGTCTGCTGTATCAGTTTTACCGTGACAGACGCGGATGCTGGGTGACTTTCCTGCTCTTCATAATGACCGGAATAGCGATTGTCGTGTATCTTAACCAGCCTCCGTTGCAGGTCAGGGAAAGGGACTATGCCTATGCGGGCTCTTTCTATGCCTTTTCGATATGGATAGGCTTGGGAGTGCTGTCGGTTTACGCCCTTTTGAGCAAATGGCTGAAGGATCGTAAGACGGTTTCGGCAGGTGCGGCCGTTGCCCTGTGCTCTTGCGTGCCTGTCATAATGGGTTGTCAGAACTGGGACGACCATGACCGCAGCGGTCGTCGCACCGCCGTGGAGCTGGCTTCCAATCTGCTCAATTCGGTAGGCGAGAACGGCATGCTCATCACTCATGGCGACAACGATACCTTCCCTCTCTGGTATGCCCAGGAGGTGGAGGAGATCAGGAACGATGTCCGCGTCATAAACACTTCCCTGCTCGGGACGGATTGGTACATAGACCAGTTGCGCTCGAAGATCAACAACTCGGACGCCATCGCGCTTACTACTCCGCGCAAGGAATATCTTTACGGTACCAACGATGTCGTCTATGTCGAGGACATTGCCGGAGGACCGGTATCGGCCAAAGATGTCATCAGGATATTCAACCATCCGGACATGAAGATCACCCTTACGAGCGGCAAGCCTGTAGGCTGTATAGTGGCCAGGGAGATAGTGGTTCCGGTGAACAAGGAAAATGTGCTGAAATACGGGATTGTCGATGAAAAATATGCCGACATGATAGAGGATTCGATAGTGCTTCGTATCCCGGATGACGCGGTCTTCATCACGAAACAGGATTTCATCATAATCGATTTGCTGTCAAACTATCAGTGGGACAGGCCTATCCACATGCTTAACCTCGGCGGCGACCTGAAACTCGGCCTGCGGTCGTATCTCGAATACAATGGCTTTACCCACAAGCTCGTGCCTGTCAAGTCCAGCACTTCGCACTACAAGGACGGTTTTTCCGATCCGGACAATCTCTATCGTCTTGTCAAGGATGTCTACAAGTGGGATGCCCTGAAGGCGGATTATTTCGTGGACTACATGAACCTTTCGACTTTCTCGGGCATGTTGCCGCAGCGCGAACTCTTTTCCAAAGTGGCCGATGCGCTTTTGTCGGCGGGAGAGAACGAAAAGGCCGAGGAAATCCTCGATATGAGTTTCGATTGCGTCCCGGTTTCGAATTATCCTCTCGACCTGATTTACCTCAGGACGGTGAACGATTATTCGATTGTGAACATTATTTCGACCTATCTCAGGCTGGAGGCATTCGAAAAGGCCGAGAAGCTTGCTTCGGCTTTCTGCCTCGAGATGCTTGAGTCCGTCAAGCTGTTCGGAAGGAATCTGGAGAACTATACGGCATCGGACAATATGAACTATGTCCGCGATTACTATTTCTCGGTACTCGATCTGCTTTATGGCGCTGGGCGCGACGAGCTTGCGGACAAACTTCAAGAGGACTTCAGGGTCGTGCTTGATTCCCTGATAAAGGAAGGGTAGCGCAGTCCTGCATTTGGAATCTTATCTCATAGACTCTTTTTATAGAACCGCTCTATGAAAGAGTCTATGTTTTTTTCTCCTTTCAGCAGAAGGTTGAGCTCTTTTTCGGAAACATTGTCCGTATCGAGCAGTATCAGTCCGTCTATGCAGTAATTGAACAAAGGGTCCACATTGAAGTCTATGACCTTTACGCCGATTTTGAGATACCGCTTGATCAGCGAAGGTATCCTCATCTTGCCGTTGCTGAGCGCCATTATGTACCTGTCGGTATGTTCGATGGTGTCGCATTTGTCAAGCAGCAGGTCGTCGAGATTGACTTTTTCGACCCTGTTTCTGAATCTGTGTTCGGGGGCGATGAGCTTCTTCATCGACGGAAGACCGAAGTTTTCCGAAAGGTATTTTACAAAGATGCTTTTGTAAAGGTCGGGATACCAGCTGCTTATGCTTACCGGGCCGATGACATAGCGTACTTCCGGATAACGCATTGTCGAGAAGAGTATGCCTTTGATGAGCAGCATGAGCGGGAATATTTCCTTCTGGTATTCCGAAACCACGAACGAACGGCCCAGCTCTATCGCCTGGCAGAGGGTCTTTTCCATGCCTTTCCTGTAATGGAAGAGCGTGTCTACATAGAAGCCCGACAATCCGAAGTCGCGCATGATTTCCGAACCTATCCCTATGCGGTATGCGCCCGCTATTTTCTTCTTGGCCGTATCCCAAAGCACGAGATGTTTGTAGTAGACATCGTATTCGTCGGTGTCGCATGATTTCCCCGTGCCTTCCCCGATCTCCCTGAAAGTGATTTCGCGCAGCCTTGCGAGCTCGTACATGATCGTGTGGTATTCGCGGTATGTCAGCAGGAATACCTCGTATCCGGCTGTCTCGAAAAGCATGTTTCCGTCTTTGCGGGCCTTGTCTATGTCCCACTCTATTTCGGCCTGGCTCTTGCCCTTGACTATGGCTGTCGCAGGAACTTCGTCAAGGAATTCGTTCGTTGCCGGAATATTGGCCTCGAGCGCATAGCATCTTGCATAAAGGTGTTTGGACAAAAGCCCCTTTCCGGCTATGGCGGCGACTTCCGAAGCCTTGATGCTTTTGCCGATCTTAAGCACCGCGGTGCGTTTGCGTGCCTTGAGGAACTCTCTCGGAAGCAATGCCGTCCTCAGATACGGGTTTATCCTTCCTGCAAGATGGAAGATGCGGCTGTTCTGCCCGTGGAAATACACCGGTATCACCGGGCAGGCGCTGCGCGCTATGAGCTTCATCGCCGAATTTTCCCAGGGGATGTCCCTGGCCATGACTCTGCGCGAGAAGAGTTTTTTGTAAAATCTTTTTTCAGGTATGGTAGAAACCTCTCCGGCCGGAAAGATTATCAGCAGCCCCCCGTTTTCCAGATGGCTCATGGCCTGCTTCAGCCCCGAGGAGCTTGCCGGGGCGCCTTTCAGGCCTTTGAACGGGTTGACCGGCAGGAAATCTTCGGAGAGCGGGCCGATCATCGAGAGGATGAAGTTGGTCATTACCTTTACATCGCTCCTTACCCTGTGTGCCGTTTCGTATAGCAGCAGGCCGTCTGCGCCGCCGAAAGGGTGGTTTGATACTATGATTGCGGCGCCTTCGGCAGGAATGTTCCCGATTTCGTCTTCGCTGATGACGCATTTAAGGCGGAACCGTTCTATGGCGGCGCGTACGAACTCTATCCCTTTAAGTTCGGAGATGGGGCGGTAGTCCCGGTTGATTTTTGCGAATCCCAGCAGATGGTACAGAAGCCAGGATGCCGTATCGCTTAATGGATTACTCTTGCCAATAACCTTTTTGATGTCGGATTTATTGATTACATTCGTTTCCATTTATGCAGTCAGGTTGTTTTAGTATCGACGGCAAAGATAGGAAGAAGCCCAGAGCAATGCAAATGCTTTTGTATCCGGCCTCTTCCGGCGCCTTTGATGCGATGCTGCAAAAGTTCCATGAGATTTTTATAATTTTGCATGCCGCTTCCGTAGCGGACAAATATAAGGAGCAAGATCGAAGTGGACATAAGAGAGAGAATCAAGTTGTTGCCTAACGCCCCGGGAGTATACCGCTTCCTCGACAAAGACGGCCAGGTCATCTATGTAGGCAAGGCCAAATCCTTGAGGAACAGGGTGGCGCAGTATTTCGTGCCGCCGGACAGGCTTACGCGCAAGACAGCCTTGATGGTTTCGAAGATAGCCGATTTCCAGCATACCGTCGTCGACAGCGAAGCCGATGCCCTGCTTCTGGAAAACAATCTCATCAAGCAGTACAAGCCCCGGTACAATATCCTGCTGAAGGATTCGAAGACTTACCCGTGGATTTGCGTCACAAACGAGGATTTCCCGAGGATATTCCTTACGAGGAGGTTCGTCAAGTCCGCCGGGACTTATTTCGGCCCCTACAGTTCGGTGCGCCATGCCCGCAGTCTTGTCGAGCTGTTCGAAAACCTTTACCCTCTCAGGGACTGCCGCCAGAAGTTCACAGTCGGGAGCGTGGCCGCCAGACCGTCGAGGCCTTGCCTCAATTACCACACAGGCAGATGCAAGGCGCCTTGCGCAGGGCTGATTTCCAAAGAGGAGTACGGCGAAGGGATAGCCGAGTCGGTCCGCCTTCTGAAGGGAGGGGGAAGGGAGATGATACGGCGCTATACCGAAGCCATGGCCGAAGCGGCGGGCCGCCTGGCTTTCGAGGAGGCGGAGGAGTACCGCAAGAAGATAGAACTCCTCAAAAAACATTACGACAAGTCGTTGATCGTCAGTGCCGACATTTCGGATGTCGATGTATTCTCGATGATTTTCGACGGTCCGACAGGGTATGGCAATTATATGAGAGTAAGGCAGGGATGTATCATCCAGTCCATGAATCTCTCTCTTAAAATGAACATCGAAGAGCAGCAGAGCGCGATGCTTGAGGCGTTCATCGCCGAAATCAGCTCCAAGTTCGGGGATCTGTCGCATGAAATCCTTGTATCGTTCCCGATAAGCATGGAACTGCCTGGAAAGGAAATCCATGTGCCCCAGCGCGGAGAAAAGTCCGGACTGATAGAGCTCAGCAGGAAAAACGCCGCCGCTTTCAAATTCGATCTCGTCAAGCAGCAGGAGCATGTCAATCCCGACGAGTATCACCGGAAGGTGGTCGAACAGCTCCGGCTCGCCCTCGGAATGGAAAAGCTCCCGCGCCACATAGAGTGTTTCGACAATTCCAACATCCAAGGCACCAATCCTGTGGCGTCCTGTGTGGTGTTCAAGGACGGAAAGCCGAGCAAAAAGGACTACAGGCATTTCAATATCAAGACAGTAGTGGGAGCGAACGATTTCGCATCCATGGAAGAGGTGCTTACCCGCCGTTATTCCAGGCTGTTGCGCCAGGGAGAGGAGCTGCCCGACCTGATAGTGGTAGACGGAGGGAAAGGACAGCTTTCCTTTGCATGCGAGGCTCTTTCCAAACTGGGCATACTTGAAAAGGTCACAGTCGTGGGGCTGGCCAAAAGGATGGAAGAAGTAATCATCCCCGGCGACCCTTGTCCGCTGTTCCTCGATAAGAACTCATCCGCCCTGAAACTGATGATGCAGATTCGCGACGAAGCCCACCGTTTCGGCATAACCCATCACCGCAACAGACGCAGCAAATCGCAGATAGAGTCGCGGCTAAGGGACATACCCGGCGTAGGGGAGAAGACAGAAGAGGCCCTGTTGAGGCGTTTCGGCAGCGCACAGAGGGTCTCGAAGGCTACATACGAGGACCTTGCGGCCACGGTGGGAAAAAGCGCGGCCGGAAAAATATTGAGATTTTATGGAAGGGAGATTTAGGTTTTTCAAAAACAAAGTGCTTGGGCCGTTCGATTATTTCCTGATAATAGGGATAATCGCGGCGAACTTCGTGCATTCTTTCGTCGTCGGTGAGGTGGACCTGATCGGTTCGCTTGCGGCGATAGCGGGTGTCGTCTGTGTCGTGCTTGTCGCGAAAGGAAATATATGGAATTATTTTTTCGGTGTCATAAATGTGTCGCTGTATGCATGGATTTCATTCAAATCGGATTTGTACGGTGATGCGGCCCTAAACGCCCTTTACTATTTTCCCATGCAGTTCATAGGCCTTTGGCAGTGGAGGAAAAGAGGTGCTACCGACAATGTGAAGGCGGTCAGGGCAAGGCGGATGACCCTTAAGCAGAGGGCGCTCCTGATATCCGGCTGTGCGATCCTGGTTGCCCTTGCCGGTTACGGACTCGACAGGCTCGGCGATCCCCAGCCTTACAAAGATGCGGCCACTACGGTACTCTCGATTGTCGCCCAGCTCCTTATGGTCATGGCCTTTTCCGAACAATGGCTGCTTTGGATAGTCAACAATGTCATAAGCATAGCGATGTGGGTGATCTGTACGGTCGAAGGCGACAGCCATGCATCGCTGATGGTGCTTATGTGGATATTCTATCTGATTAACTCGATAAACGGTTACAGGGTCTGGGTCAGGAAACTGTCCGGACAGGAACGGGATCATTCGAAAGATGCGCTGAACAGCAGTCCGGCGTAAAATCTTTCCGCCCCGGCAAGCGGAGCCAATGCCCTTCCCCCGTTGTAGGCCAGCCTGGTGCCTACGGAGAAACTGTAAGGCAGGTTGAATATGTGTACCTCGAAGGTTATGTCCGCCCCGGCGGAGTAACATTCGGCAGGGCTGTCCGGCCTGTGGTCGAATGATATGTCGAAAAACGGAGTGGCCACAGCCCGTTTGAAGTACAGTATTCCCGGTATCGATATGTCTCCGAGGTATACCGGTATGGCGTATTCGGCAGTGGCAAGGGTCCCGCAAGACGGATTGTACAATGTCCTTGCGGCTCCGGAAAGCCCTCTCGGCGCGAGAGACAGCCCTCCCAGCGAAAGCGGACGGCTCTGGACATCCCTTACATGCATCGCGCTCAACCTGATGCCCTGATTGGCTATTGCTGGCAGGTAGCCGTAAGCATAGACATAAATCCTGTCGCCTATGTACCTGCGCATGTTCCCGGCTCCTACATATCCGGCTTCTGCCCCGAAACCGTATTCCGGATAGACGGCTCCTGCCGGAGTCTGCCGCATCTGATAGTAGCGGACCGATGCCGTGAAGGTACTCAGGAAGTTGTACCTTTCGGTCCTTCCTTTCAGCGGATACGGAGGCAGAGGGACGGTTATGTCGTATCTGTCGTTGGCGATGGCCCATGATATTTGCGGAATCAGCCCTCTCGACCATCCTCCGTAGTTGAACGCGAACGGGATGTATGCGCTCAGCGAACCCTGCCAGGACATGTCTTTACGGCTGTCCTGCGTCATTGTCGTTTCAGTAGTCATTTTGGCGAAATCCACCGTATTCCGTGTGAACGCCCTCGAGTTGAAGCTTACTTGTGCTTCGATGACAGGGTACAGCCCCGTATATGCGAACTTGAAGATGCCGCCGTGCCGTCCGTCCCTGTAAAAATATCCGAGCATCGACTGTGCCGTGCCGAGATGGTTCTGCGACCATACGGCCGCGCCGAGCGATGCCGTTTCGCGGACAGCATCGAAACTGAGCGTGCGCAGGTTGTCCGTGTCGAAGTAAAACGGCGACCAGGAATGTATGTTGAACAGGTGCCATGCCTTGCGGTACTTCTTCCGGGTGAATGTGGAACTGTCGGGGACGGCGTTCAGCAGAGAGTCGGGAATCTGCGCCAAAGCCGTCGCCGCTATTTTCCCGGCGACAGGGTCCCGGTATATGCTGTCCGGGCAGGCGTATGGTTCGGGCAATGCGCTTTCAAAAGGCAGGTATCCCGAAGAACAAAGTCCGCAATAGATTATCTCCCCGTCGTCCATGGCGTATGACTCGATTCCGAAAGGACTGGAAAACAGCTGGACCGTTTCGCCTGTGCGGATATCCGTGCCATAGATATTGTCTACCCCGTCACGGTCTGACAAATAGGTCACATAGTCTTCGTATATGTCTATTCCCGAAATGTTTACAGGTTCGACGGGCAGGAAGATGGAAAATCCGCCGTCCTCGTCCGCGAATGAAGAAGTCCATATCCCCATGCCTCCGTCGGTGATTCCGAGCGAATAGATGTCGTCCCCGTGCCAGATGCTTTCAGTAAACCTGACTCGTTCAGGCAGCGCCTTCCTCGACAGGATGCGGCCGTCTCGTGAATCCACTATAGTAAGAAAATATTTTCCGTCCCAGGAGTATTCGGTCGTCGCGAGCATCTCCCCGTCTTCATGAACGGCCACATTCCAGAACCGCCCTCCCTTTGTCAGTTTCGTCTTCCTGTTTTCTTCGGTGTCGTATGAAAATATTTCCGAGCTTTCGCGCAGGCTCCATCTCGGATCGCTTACGGTTTCGGTCCAGTAGAGCATCCTTCCGTCCTGATCGGACGCGAGGCCGGAGGTATTGTGGGAGAACGGGATGATTTTCCCGATTTCCCCGTCTTCATCCAGGCTTACAAGCGTGTACGGCTCATGGAGAGTGTGTCTTACGAAATACATTTTCCCGTCATCGCCCGGAGTCAATTTGACATACTCCGAATATCTCTTCGGCCTTTCGATAAGTAGCCGGCCCTCTGCCGCCGGCATCCGTTTTTCCGCCGCCTCTTCCCAGATCTTCGCGTAGAGCGCGAAAGCCTCTTCGTGCAGTTCGCGCTTTGTCTTGCCTGTCACCTGTCTGTATGCGTAATTGTTGACCCATGGGATATATGGACGCTTGCGTATGGTTTCGAGGATCTTTCCGTAATACCCGTAATCTCCGGTGAGGTAGACGATGTAGCTGTTCAGCAGGTAGCCGTAGGCATAATTGTCAGGCGTGAAATGTCTGTACGAGCCCACTATCCACCTGTCCCTGTTGCGGAAATCCCCGTCGGCGAAGGCCGCCATGTAATAGCTCAGGAAAGAGGCCTGCCTTCCGCGTCCGCCTTCGGACAGGACGGTCTCGGTCACTACGGCATCGCCCTCGTACATGAAAGTGTTCTGGTATAGTCCGAAGAACAGCCCTCCGGCCTGCTGGCCGAACAGCCATGTGAAGGGCTTGAAGACGCTTCCCGAAAAGTTGTTGATATGGCCGATGTGCCGGCTTTCGTGTATCGCGAGATGTTGGCTCCAAGGCACTGCCGACGGGGCGTATCCGTCAGGAGTGGTAAGCAATTCCATCCTTTTCGGCGCCCACATCACCATCCCGTTGGCCGTCGCGTTGAAAGGGTGCAGGACGACCGGCATCCTCCTGCCCTTTGTGGAAATCCCCCATAGCGAAAGGGGACGGTAACGCTCGAGGTTGTAGGCATAGTCCGCTGCGAGGGAATCCATGCCTGCGGGATAGATTACATCGTAATTCGGGGTCTCCATCTGCATCCATTCCGTCCCGGCAGGGTCGTCTCCGAGTGAAAAATATTGCGCTGCCGCATGTTCCGGAAGCACGAGCGACAAGGCTGCGACAGTGATTGCGGTCAGAATCGAAATATGTTTCTTCGGCATGCGCATGAGGGTGCAAAGCTAACAAAATAATGGCATATATTCCATTTTTTATGTAAGTTTGCACTTGGAAGTTACGAAAAGAGTGTA
>DEPW01000032.1:1922-12010 GCA_002358965.1 Bacteroidales bacterium UBA3382 | reverse complement strand
AAAACAACGGTTATCCCGCTTATTTTCAGCAGGATAACCGTAATTGTTTGTATTGCTCCCCCACCTAAAAAAACTCTCCCACATACGGCAGTACAGCCTGTGAGATCTATACAACAAAAAGAGGATGACCTCAAAGTCTCTTGGCTTTTGGGTCACCCTCTTTTCTATTTTTAAACGGCAAAAGCGTAGCAAAAACCGGCAACACCCCCCAGGCCTGCCGGGGCGCGGCACCCGACATGTCTTGCAGAAATCGGTCTGCTATTGTTTGTTCGGCAGCAAGAAATGTTGATGAACGAACTGTTCGAGAAAAAAGAACTTATCGAAATAGAGAAACGCCATGTGGTATCGGTTCACACTATCGGGTCCGGGCAGTACTGCCTTCGGCCGCAATCCGCGCAACGGGAACCGCGCCAGACGGAATCGAAATGCTCCACGGCGGCATCCACAAGGGACAAATCCGACGACAGGATGCCGGCTTCGAAATTTCGCATCCTCGGGCTTTTCATACCGATGCCGGCTCCGGTAAGATTGGCTGAACCCATATACACTTCCTTGAAATCGAATATCATCAGTTTAAAATGGACACGGGGACACAAGGCGCGTTCCATGCCGTCTATGAGGACCGGATACCGGTCAAAATCCTCTCTGAATGCCGTTCCGGGCTCTTTTGCATGCATCAGCCTTACCTGGACGCCTCGCCTGACAAGAGTGGCGATGACAGCCAGAAAAGGCTTTGCACCGCCATCCGCGGCGACATGCAGATCCTTGATATCGGCAGTAGCAATCCACAGCGCGCTTTTCACCCCGGCCACCTTCGAGAGCACCTTGTCATAATGATCTTTATCTGCAATATATACTGTACCGATGTCTTCCATACCCCAAAAATCGTGTAAAACCGACATCCCTAAACCAAACCGCCCAACTCCGAAAATCTTTCCAGCCTCAACAATCGGGAGTGCCCGTATTCATCCGCCTGCTCGTGCCGCCATGTGGAACGGAAGGGTATATATGCCCCGAAACCGCCGATCTGCAGGACTGGCGCGATATCCGACTTGAACGAATTGCCGACCATGAGCAGTTCCGAAGGCCTGAAACCGAGCGAGTCCAGAATCCGGAGGTAAGTGCTCTCGTCCTTGTCTGGGACAATCTCTATGCGACTGAAAAACCTTTTCAGTCCGGAACGCTCAAGTTTGCGCCGCTGGTCCAGCATGTCTCCTTTTGTTATCACTATCAGCCTGAACGCGCCGGAGCGGTCAAGCCTGTCCAAAGTTTCCGCGACGCCGTCCAAAGGGACGGCAGGAACCCTCAACAAAGAACGGCCGACAGCATATATCCCGGAAATCTCTTCCGCGGCCACACGGTTTTCACTCACCTTCAACGCCGTCTCTATCATCGAAAGCGTAAAGGCCATAGCCCCGTAGCCGAGCTCGGGCATATTCCTCATTTCCGTCCTGTAAAGTTCGGCAGCCACCTGGCTCGGTCCGGCATATCCCGACAGGATAGCGCACAAACGCTCCTCGGCTTCATCGAAATACGGTTGGTTTTCCCAAAGCGTGTCATCCGCATCGAACGCAATGACCTTTATGTCACTCAAGTCTTTCATTTTCTTATATCGGTTGCGGGATTGATGCATGCCGCCTTCCAGCTTTGCAAAGATACGGACAGAAGCGATACAATCAACACCAAGGCTCCTGAAAGGACGAATATCCACCAGTCGAGCCCGGCTTTGTAGGCAAACCTCTGCTGCCAGGCATCCAGTACCGCCCACGACACCGGAACGGCGACGAGGAAAGCGATACAGACATAACTGATGAAATCCTTATTGAGCATCCTTGCGATATCCCACCCGGTCGCCCCGTTCACTTTGCGAATCGCTATCTCCTTCGTGCGCCGGCGTATCAGGAAAGACATGAAAATGGCAAGTCCCGCCACATTGACCATCCGTAAAGAGATATGTTTGCGCAACAATCTTAAAAGCAACATAAAGCGTGTCCACTCAATACAAACAGACACAAAGATAACAAATAAATTTGCTCCGCTCACGGCTTCTGCGTACCTTTGTATCACCATGAAGGAAGTCCTGGTCATATCGTCAAGTCTGCGCCAGAGAAGCGCCCCGATGCGTTCGCCGAGGCCTTCGCGCGCGGTGCGGCAGAGGCCGGGAACGCCGCCCTGGAAGAAGCCTGCGAACTCGGAAAGAAAATCATATAAAATCATGCTGTTACTGGAACAATTCATTGTCGGTTCGGATGACGATTTGGAAATATGGGCAGGCATCTCCGTCGGCTACGACGATGACAAGAACTTCGTCATCGAACTCTCGTTTGAAGATTACAGAGTCAAAGACGGAAGCCGGGACAAAGTCACCATGGCCGTACTGAACAAGCAGAATACCTGCACCTTGTGCGACAGGCTCGGCACGAGCATCCTGAAACTGCCCGAGACCTTCGCAGGACGCTTCAACGACAACTATTCCTCGTATGTCCCTTCGCAAATCAATGCTATCTTCAGCGAAATGCTGGATTTCCTGCTGTCGGAAGGAGTGCGTTTCACAATAAAAGATTCGGGGGCGTAAGGTATTTGTCAACACACTGATTATCAGTAAAATATAAAAAACAATCACCCCCGTAGGTGTTTTTTTTACATACCTACGGGGGCGATCTATTTTCACAACTTATTGATTATCAATTATTTTACAAATACCACTTCCCCCTCTCTCTACTGTATCGCATGGGGAAGGAGCTACATGAGCCTTTCCAGCCTCCCGACAAGCCGGTCGTATTCGGAGACGATCTCTTCCATGACCCGGGCAACAGGAAGTATTTCCCTGAACTGGGAAACATTCTGGCCTATTTCAAGTTCGCCGTCATCGAGGTCTCCTTCAAAAATGCCTTTCTTTGCACGCCCCTTCCCGAGTAAGGCAGAAAGTTCTTCACGCCCGGCCCCACGATTCTCGGCTTGGGCAATCTGCTCGAAGAACGGGTTGCGTGCAAGGCGCGTAGGGCTGACCTTCTTTAGCATCAGGAAAGTATCCCCCTCCCCGAGACCTACGCAGAAATGCTTGAAGCCTTCACTTGCCGAACTTTCCTCGGTAAGCGCGAAACGCGTACCTATCTGGACTCCCTCCGCGCCCAGAGCCATGGCGGCCAGCATCGTAGCTCCGCTTCCGATACCTCCGGCGGCTATGAGCGGCAGACCCACAGCCTCCCTGACCTGCGGAATAAGGCACATGGTGGTGGTCTCTTCACGCCCGTTATGGCCCCCTGCCTCAAAACCCTCCGCCACTACTGCATCCACTCGGGCGTCCTCGCATTTGCGTGCGAACTTGGAAGACGAAACCACATGAGCCACCTTGATACCGTGCTCATGCAGGAAACCGGTCCATGTCTTTGGATTTCCGGCCGAAGTAAATACTGCCGGCACACCCTCATCAGCAATGATTTTCATTATCGCCTCCGGCTCGGGGTAAAGCAATGGGACATTGACGCCGAATGGCTTGCCGGTTGCCGCCTTGCATTTGCGGATATGCTCCCGCAGGGTTTCAGGATGCATCGAGCCAGCACCGATAAGACCCAGCCCTCCGCAATTGCTTACCGCAGAAGCCAGCCTCCAGCCGCTGCACCACACCATCCCGCCCGAGATTATCGGATAACGGATACCGAACAATTCACATATACGATTCATAAAATATCCTCCTATAAAAGCATTGCAAGATAATAAATAATGATTATCTGCAAAAATATCCCTATACAAAATATCCCTTGAAGAATAACCGGGTACGCCTTCTTTGGGCCACGCCCGGAGCATACTGCCGGAAGGCATTTTACCGGGAAAGTGCCCGTGATTCGGGCAAATCCTTGGCACTCCCCCCATACAAGGGGTATTTTTGCGATAATCCTGATATTTATCGACAGATGTACTTTCTCTGCGGGGAAGCACGCCGTGCAGGCAAAACTGCCATTCAAAACGCCACTCCGCCAACCAGAACATAATACTCCGGCAGCGAACCTCCACGCCCCCATTTCAGTTCAATGCCGAATAGTTCCATTGTCGTTTTCCCTATGTCGAATCCGAAAGATTCCAGAGACGGGCGAACCCTCTCCGGATGCCTGCAAGGAAGACCTGCCTTTCTGGTGCAGCCGGCACCTCCCCCATAGTCTCCGGCAGCCGCTCCGCAAAGCCTGCACGTGCCTGCGAAGAACGCCCTCCCCGAAAGTTCCGCTTCTTTCACAAGAAGATCCCCGTCCATCACAGCCCTCACCGAATCCAGAAGTGCGGCACTGTCAGTAAGGCCGGAAGGTACATCAACCTTAACCGCAAAGAGCAGGATGTTCCCGTACTCGGCAAGCAACTCATCAGTATTGAAATCAAATGGCGGACAAGCCCAACATGTACCGTATCTGGTACAAGTCCGGCAATAGCCCTCAAAACGCCCGACATCACGGAACTGACGGATATATTCCGCCATTGGCAATACAATATGTTTTTCCACAGATGCCATAACCGCATTTCGGGACAAAGTTAAACTTTTTTACCTGCAAAATTATCCCTAAAAATACTAATCCCTATAGCAGTATGCTCCAAACACAGAGACTTGCGTCGCGTGCGTGCTCAAAGCATACATACCTTAAGAATCTTTGTTGGCAGATGGCAGGGAGGGGGGGGGGATTTTGCGGATAATCGTATTTCCCTCTAAAATACCGCTATCGCCCGTATCCTCCCGTACCCGGAATCTTTCCCGGAGGTATTCATGATACCATTCTTCAAAGCAAGAAGCCAGACATCGTTCGCATTTTCTTCAGTCGATGACCAATAGGCATTACCCCTGTCAAACTCGATTCCGACACCTCCTGGAACAAGACCTATCCTGCGATTGAATTCCTTTCTGGCCTTAAGATATTTTTCATCTTTCAAGACAGACACATTCACACCCCAGGCATTGACCTGGCCAAAAAACTCGTCAGCCCCGTTTTCAACCCATTGCAGTCCGCTTGCACCTGCATAAATCTGCTGCAACTCATATTTTGCCGGCAAATACCAGTCAACAGCGGCAGTACGCAGATCCTCGCACCATGCCACCACAGGGTATCTATACCGATATTCCTCGCGCTGCATTATCTGCTCCGTATTTGAAAAACCATCATATTCATCATTTGCGCCATCCTCGCCGGGAATGCCCCAGATACGGTCTCCTTCCTCGACATTAAGCATCTTGCCGCCTTTCCCGTCAGGATTGACATAAAATATGATACCAAGGGGTACTTTCATCGGGTCTAAATCATATGAACTGGTTCCGTCGGAATAATAGTAATAACCTATCTGATATGCCGCCGGATCTTTTACCATAACCTTGCATGACACTGAAAAATCCTCATACCTTACGGTAATGTCGGCGAACCCGGCAGACACTCCGGAAACACGCCCCAAAGCATCCACAGACGCCACAAGGCTGTCGGATGTCTCCCATTTGAAACCCTTGAAAGCGGCTTCAGAAGGAGAATATCCTGCCTCCAACTGTTCAGTTACACCGACTTGGATGATTGTTTTCTCCGTTGCAAGCCAGATGCTGTCAACCTCCACGATTTCCACAGGAGGCTGAGGTTCAGGAGGAATCTGAGGGGTTTCCTTGCGGCAGGCAAACAAGGCTGCCGCAAGAATTGCGAACAATATTATTCTCTTCATAACACTCATTCTATTGTAAAGATTGCTATAGGACGCACCCTGCCGTAAGGGTCTGACTTCTTGAATCCCTGTGTCATCCCTGTAAGGAAAACTATTTTCCCGGCATAATTGGCATCCTGCTCATTACTAGCCCAATACATGTTTCCACCGCATTCCAAAGGCTCACCCCCTGCAGCCACCACTCTGGCATTAAAGGCTTCCTTCTCGTCGGCATATTCAGACCCATTGAGATAACGCTCGTTATCGCCCCAGTCGTTGATTTCATTGTTTTCTTCATCAGCACCTTCGTTCATCCATTTGTAGCCTACCATCCCGCAAAGCATCTGCCTGAGTTCGGCTGTTGCAGGAAGATACCATTCCAGACCTCCGTCGGTCTTGTCCGCACACCACTTGAATGGTGGATAATTTTCTTCCCATCCAGGATGCTCCTTCATGATTTCCATATTGAGACGCCCCTCGAATTCATGGCTGCAACCGACATATTCCATCTCACCCGTGCACCATTTGGTATATGAAGCATACTCGCCGCCTTCAGGATTGTAAAACTCATCAAGAGACAGGATTTTCCCGCTCGTATAATCCGGGGTAATGTAAAAAACAAGGCCGATTGTCTCTTTGGAAGCATCCAATTCTGTTGACCATGTTCCATCCGAATAATAGTAATCTCCTAATTGAGGCATAGGTATCACCGTAACAACGCATTCGGCAGTAATTTCCCCGCATAGGGCAGTTATGACAGCTGAACCTGCCGCAACAGCGGAAACAGTACCGTCATCAGCAACAACTGCAACCGACTCGTCCGAAGACGACCATTCCAAAGACTTGTCATCCGCATCTTCAGGAAGTACAGTGGCATTTATCTTAAATGAACCGCCGACAAGCAACCTGTGTTCGGTCACATCGAAAACTATGTCCTGCGGCAGGACAGGATCGACGGTAACCTTGCAAACATCCGATTTTGAGTCTATCGTAAGAGTTATTTCAGCCGTTCCTGTAGAAACAGCCGTAACATTGCCTTCCTGATCAACCGTGGCAACGGACGGCTCGGAAGACAGCCAGAGCACCTGCTCGCATGAAACTTCTTCCGGCACAAGAGTATAAGTCAAAGACAGGGTTTCCCCTTTTTTCATCACTGCCTCATCCATACTCAATACGACTTCTTCCAGAACCGGCGGAGCCGGTGGTTCGGGTTTTTCATTACAGCCCTGTAATAAAAAGGCCATCGTTGCGATAGCGAATAAAAAAGATGTAATTTTTTTCATGCTTTATGGATTTGAATTTTAATTTTCACAAATTTATCCACCGCCCGCCCTTTAATCCAAACTTTTCTTTTTCGGATTCAACTATTTTACGAATCAGAAACAGGAAAATGCAACGACTTTGCATATTGCCCGGGAGTAACGCCGGTCTCGTTCCTGAACGCCTTATAGAAAACCGAGATTGAATTGTACCCGACGGCGTCGGCAAGCCCCTTTACCGGGATATTGCCGTTTTTTGAAATAAGCCCGGCAGCCTCTTTGATGCGGTACATATCGACATAACTTATGAAATCCATCTGCGCGTATTTGTTGACGGCGTTTGACACATAAGTCCTGTTAGTACCCATTATTTCGGCCATTTTGTCCAAAGTAAGTCCTTTTATGGAAAACACCTTGTCCTCCGTCATGAGCCTTTCCATCTTCTTGAACAATTCCATATCGGCATCTTCGGTTTTTGAATGCCTTGGAAACACACCCTCAGTCTTGGCCACAGAATCCATCCTGCGCCTGAAGCGTTCATGCTGGCAAGCGAGTTTGCGGTACATGGCCTTCTGTTTCAGATACAGAACCGTAGCAGACAACGCAACGATTACGGCCATGATTGCTATATACAAGATGGAATTGAGCCGTTTGCGCTCCTTAAGAAGTTCAAGGTCGTGTTTCTGGAGTTCGTTTTCATATTCCGCTTTCTGGTAAGAACGAAGCAATTCATTGAACTGTCGTTCATTGACCCGTGAAGAATCCCTACGGGCAAGATCAAGGTTCAGCCTATAGTATTTAAGCGCGGAGTCCTTGGCCGCAGTCATGTAATAAGTCTCCGCCATTGCAGCATAAAAATCCTTCCTTCCCGCTTCTCCCATCATCCCTGCTCCGAGTTCATACGCGGCTATGGCATCTTCATGCCGTCCCTGTCTCCTGTAATAATTCCCATAGTGCAGACAGGCCAGTGCGCTTATGCTCGGTTCGGAACTCTCCCTGAAACGCAAAGCCTCTTCATAGCACTTGCCTGCTTCTGCCATACTGCCTTCATCCATAAATATATCTGCAGACAAGAGATATATCCCCGTGAGCAGCGACATAAGTCCTTCAGTTTCCGCTATATTCCTTGCATGACCGACAAGGTCTGCTGCCTCTGCACGGTTTCCTGAAAGATATTCCATCTGCGCCTTGGACAGCAGCACATGGGCATGCATGTATTCACTTACATCATTAGACTGCATAAGAGCACAGGCAGAGTCCGCATAACTCTTGCCGCTTTCGTCATGGAGGATATAGAATATCTGGGTTATATTGCACAGAACCGCAAGCACATTGTTCACATTGCCTTCCCTCTCCGCCCATGAAAGTCCTTCATAATAATACCGGAGAGCCTTTGAATAATCAGACGCGCTCTTAACACTGTAAATTCCCCTGATAGTATTGATTCCCACGCCTATCTGGGGATCCATCCCCGCCGTCTCATACTTTTGAATATATCCGAGATAAGTCTCTACGGAGTCGAACTGTTCCGTAAAGATGAAAGCCTGCGCCATGGCCAGGCCGGACTTCAAGACCATGACCGTATCATTGTCATCCACGGCCTTGTACAACCATCCCCTCGTCTCAGAAACCAATGCCTCGTACTCACCGGCCTTGTTGTACGCATTCCATACCTGCGACAAAGAGTCGAGAATCTGGACAGAGGCCAGAGAAAATATAAACAGTATGTGCCACATGCCGCATCCAATTTTGCGGCAAGTTATGAAAATTTTATTCAGTTTCTCACAAGACGCACATTACAAATATGTTACAGTCCCGGAAAGCGGACGCCTCCGGGACCGTAACATCACATATAAACCTCTAAATATTTGTTGTCCGTCAGATAATCACAGTAGCCTCGCCCGCGCAGGAAGTGGAGCCGTCGGATATGGCTGTTTCTTCACCGTTAATCCAGTACTTAAGCACGGAATTGCCCGGGTACGCGCCTTCGAAACCGGCAATGATGATATTGCCGTCAATTACATCTATGCTGACGGCGCAGCCGTTGGCGTATGAAGACACATCGACGGAAGGCTCATTGTTTTTCCAATATGCTGCACAACGATCCAGTCCCGACCCTTTTGAGCCTGCAAGCCATACATTGTCCTCTTCATCGACATATATATCATAAGGGCAGCCGTACTCGAGAGCCAGTTCCACGCCTTCGCCGTTCTTCCAGTAGCATGGAGCATAGATATATTCGCCGCCGTCCTGCGTCAGATACCAGCCGCCGACATATACATCGCCGTCTTTGACAAACATGCTCGACGGATAGTTGCCTTCGCCCAGATAGTCCAGTTCGTACCTGTCGCCGTTAACTGTATAATACCATACATTGCCTTCATTAAGAAGGAGATAAAGACTTCCGTCCTGGAACACTATATCTCCGACCTGGCTGGCTCCCTGGTCTTCAGGGGTAAGAGGGTTCCATATGAGGTTCTTGTGGTAACCCGAAACCGTTGTCTGCGTATAATCCGGATTGAAGAAATAATAATACGCAGAGAAATAAACATCCCCTGTTCCTTCGTCGACCGCGACACCGACCGCATTGCCTTGGCACTGGTCGTACGGCTGGAACATGTTCCAACCCAATTCCTCGCTCCAATATGCGGCATAGCTCTGCCCTATACCTTCACGGCCGACACAATGCACAGTGCCGTCACTCTCAATGGCGATGCCTTGAACGAAAGAACCGTTTTCAGGCCCGACCGTCACTTTCTCGCCGTTCAGCCAATAGCAGGCAGTGGAATTGTCATTTCCGGCGATATACATCTTCATCTCGGCCTGCCTTACCGGAATCGAAACCGGCTCGTAACCCTCGGCCGAAACGGTGACAGTCCCTTCACGGCCTACCTCCGTGGAAAGATTGGCCGATGCATTCAGGACAAAGCCGCCCTCGGTGTATTCAACGCTGAGCCAGTCCGCATCAGGCTCGGCCGTCCATTCGGTTGCGGTTGTTGTCACGGCAAACTCCTGCGTCCTTGTACGCACGCCTTCAAAAACGAGTTCCTCTACAGACGGAGATACTTCCAGAATGGGGGTAAGCACCGTCACCGTACAGGTAGCCGAGAAATTCCCTGCTTTAACAGTGATCACAGCCTCACCTTCGGCCACGGCGGCTATCTCTCC
>DEPW01000032.1:0-1893 GCA_002358965.1 Bacteroidales bacterium UBA3382 | reverse complement strand
CTTCAGCCGAAACTGTGGCCACATCTTCATTATTACTCGAAAAATCCAGGACATAGTCGGCATCTTCGGGCTGGACAGTCACTGTAAGTGAAAAAGTCTCGCCAGGAGCCAATGTCAATGTCTCAGGCTCGACTCTTACTGCCTCCACCTGAATATCTTTAACACAACCCACCGCCGACATCATCAAGGCGGCGAACGAAATCAGAAAATAAAACGACCTTTTCATACATCAATATTTTTAGGTTAACAATAGTTCCGTCCCGGATTCCTGCGGCACCTGTGCCGAATCGGACGAAACAAAAATACCCCCTGGAATGCGGATTTCAAAGCGTGTTTTTTTATTAACCCGGCAATTGACGCACAGACAACCGTCAATTGACGGGTGGACAATATTTTCCTTGAGACAAAGCCGCCATCACTGCGGATTACGGGAAATCTTGATGATCTTTTCCCTGTATTTTGCCGGAGGCATGCCTACTTTTTCCTGGAAAGACTTGTAGAATGCCGACAGGGAACTGAAGCCCAGTTCGTCCGCCAAAGCCTTCAGCGGAATCGGGTCTGACGGGTCGGAAAGACGCCTTACGGCATCTTCTATCCTGAAAGAGTTGATGTACTGGAAGAACGAACAGCCGGCCTTGTCGTTTATCACCTGTGACAGGTAAGTCCTGTTGCTTTCCAAGGCATCTGCGACACGCTCGCGGGTAAGGTTTTTTTCACAATACAGCCGCTCGTCCCTCATCAGCGACTCCAACCTTCCGAACAGTTCGCTGCTGCTGTCTTCGGTCAACGACGAGTTGGAATATTTTCCGGCAGCGGAAACCTGCTGTTGCGCAGATGTAAGCTCCCTTATCCTCTGTTCCAACTGCTTTTCACGGTCGGCTGCTTCTTTGTAGCGGATGGCTATCTGCATGTACCTCCTGTTTTTCCTCCTGTACATTATCAGAGCCGCCACGGACACGGCTATGATGGCGACGATTACGAAAGAGGCTATGAGCAACTCCTGGTTTTTCTTCATTATCAGGATATTGTGCTGTTGAAGCTCGCGCTCGTGACGCTCGTTTTCATATTTGCGCGTAAGCTCGTTCACAGCCCTCTCCCTTTCGATATTGAACACTCCGACTGACTCGTTATGGAAGGACCGATAGGCCTCAAGAGCCTTTTCAGGCTCGCCGAGAGATTCATACACGCGGGATTGCAGCCCGTACAGCTTGTAGGTGTAAATCCTGTTGCCTCTCGACAAAGCCAGGTCTATGCCCCTTCCGAGCATTTCGAGGGATTCGCCGCAGCGGCCTTCGCCGTAAAGATATTCGGCGTACGAAAGATAGATGGATATGGCAGTAGGGACGGATTCCTCATCGATGAACTCGACTGCAAGCCGGTAATATTTTTCAGCCACATTCTTGTTGCCTTTGGCGTCCTGCAACTTGGCATACAGGCAGTAAACTCCCATGCGGTCGAAATATTTTTCCACGAGCGACATGGCCTCGTCAAGATATTTTTCTGTATTTGCAAGGTCTCCTTTCAGGAAATACATCAAGGCCGACACATGCGCCCCGCAATATACGATATAGGGACTGTCCATCTCTTTCCCATAACGGTAAACCTCCAGAGCGTATTTCAGTCCGTCGGAATCTTCCCTGAGATTGTATACCACGACAAGATTGGAACCGAGTATGGCGTAATCGAAATAATCATGCCGTGCCTCGGCGAGTTTCAGCCCTTTGAGAAAATAATCGATGGCCTTCCCGAAATCCATGTCGATTGTGACAAAATAGATTCCCAGACCATTGTAGGCGGTATATGCCGCATCGTAGCTTTCGTCCGTGCGTTCCGTACTGTCCATCGAGTTCCAGATGCCGAGCGCACTGTTCAGATAGACATAGGCCGAATCAT
>DEPW01000126.1:11585-20505 GCA_002358965.1 Bacteroidales bacterium UBA3382 | reverse complement strand
TTTTTTAGTGGACACTAATGTTAATTATGAAGAAAATAAAGAAGATGGCGATTATAAACCATTTTCAATGTAATTTAATATCAAAGAAGAAATGAATGAAGAAAGGTTAGATAGTATATTTGACGATATCGATCAATATACTGACGCAATCGATGACTTGGTAGTGCAGTTGCAGCAATGCGGCGTGAAGAATTTTGAAGATTTCAAGGATGCTGCGAGAAGACGGCATGTTGCTGTAAAAAGGTCGATTCAGGACGCTTTGAAGAAGAAGTTCGAACATTCGGAAGAAGATGATTGGGCGAATGCGTCGAAGACGGATACGCTTCAGTCATACCAGAAGTATCTCGACATGTATCCCGATGGATGCCATCGGGAAGAGGCTCGGGATAAGATGAAGCGAATAAATGAAAGGGAAAAACAAGACGCGTCGGAAGCTGCATGGGAAGGATTAGATAAAAACAGCAGCCAGGATCTTAATGGATTTATTGACAGGTATCCGTCAAGCCAACATGTAGAGGACGCGAGAAAAATGCTTAAAGAATTGAAACGGCGTGAATGGGAGTATTCTGGCCCGGGAAGTGATGCGCTTAAGCAAGAGATAGCGGATATAGAGACGGATCCTAATATAATCGAGCCTGACGATGAAATATACAAAGCAATAAAGAAATATATTGAAAGAGGCCATGTCACCGTTGATGAGTTTCTGAAAATGCTTCAGGAAGACAGCAATCTTATAGACGGGGAAGTCGCTTACCGATTGTGGGATAGCAATATCATATCGGATTTTTCGGACTCGGGCATAGGTAGGGATTTTATGAGTTGCGTCATCCGGAAGAAAAGCCAGTCTTCTCGGCAAATACCTTTTATGTCGCGCAGCATAGCCGAAATAACGAAGGTTCCATGTACCGAGGTTTATTTCTGGGGCATACCTTCTTCAGGCAAGACATGTGCCTTGGGCGCAATTATGAGTGTGGCCAATAGCGGCAAGGTCGCCGAGAGTATGCAAAAAGACACGCGATGCCAAGGGTTCGGTTATATGACCAGGCTATCGGAAATTTTTGGAGAATGCGATGGTAAAGTAGGGATACTTCCTCCCGGAACTCCCGTGACATCAACTTATGAAATGGGTTTCGAATTAAGAAAAGGCAATAATATATATCCGTTTACATTCATAGATCTGGCCGGAGAACTTATCCGTTGCATGTATAAGTCCGATGCAGGTGAAAATCTTACGAAAGAGCAGCAAGAAGTACTTAAACTGCTTACCGATGTTTTGGTATCCAATAGGACCAAGAATAGGAAAATACATTTCTTCGTAATCGAATATGGTGCCGAAAACAGACTGTACGAGGGGCTTTCACAGAAGACCTATCTGGAATCAGCAGTAGCGTACCTTAAAAAACATCAGATCTTCAAAGATGACACAGACGGAATATATATATTGATCAGCAAGGCGGATAGACTCAGGCTTAATGGAGAAGCATTGAATGACAAATTACGAGCATACATTAACGATAAATACAAAGGCTTCTACGGTATTTTGAAGAGTATTTGCAAGGACTATGAAATCAATGGAGGCGAAGTGCTTGTTCAGCCGTTTACTTTAGGAAAGGTGTGTTTCCAGAATTATTTTAAATTCGATAGTGCTACAGCCCAGTCCGTAGTTAATATATTGTTGGAAAAATCATATAATTCCAAAGGCGGCCGAGCCGGAAGATGGCTGGAAAAACTAAGATAATAAGGAGGAATAAATCATGGGTTCGAAAAAATTAGGTTTCCGATATACTAAGGCGAAAGATGGTTATACTGAATTTTCGCCAATCAATCCAGATAATAAATGGGAAAATGAAGTGAAAGATATCCGAGGTGATGTGTCTACAATCATCAGTAAATTTCCAGATATGCTAATGCTCCGTGCGGTGGATAAAGGTGTTTTCGTAATAATAAGAAAAAAAATCGAAAGAAGGGATGACGATTTTGCATGCGCATGGATATATGTACCAAATGAAATACACATTACCAAAGAATTAATCGATAAATTGCTGGAAGTAAAAGACAAATTCTTAAGTCCTTCGAACAAATATGAAGAAGAGGATTATAAACGATTATTTGAGGACTCTTATGAAACGCTGCCTTTGTTTGACGAAAATACAGTTTCTCGAAAGGACGGTAAATATGCAGTCAGATATTATGGTACGGGTTATATA
This sequence comes from Bacteroidales bacterium UBA3382, assembly GCA_002358965.1. Classification (GTDB taxonomy): domain Bacteria; phylum Bacteroidota; class Bacteroidia; order Bacteroidales; family UBA932; genus Merdivivens. Next base: position 18,298 of record DEPW01000126.1, on the reverse strand, counting down.
TACACTTTAAACGAATTGCTGAGAGGTTTGAATCAGCCTGAATATGGAGAGTATGAATATGTCTTTCTTATTTACAAAGACAAGTGTGAGTATGACTTGGTCTATAACTCCGATTATGTAAAAGATCTTTCTGATAATGACCTCAAAAGGGTAACCATTGTCAATCCTCCGGATGAAGCCAATGGTTTCAGGGCATATTATTATGATAATAAATTGTTCGATAAACCGATACGGAGTTATAATGGAGTCCGATTGCATCTTGAATGGCTTAGAGATGGGTATGAGCCTATTCCAAAAGATTATAAGATTGTAGGAGATACTTCCACTGATATTTATACTCCGGAACCGCCTTCGACGAAAGATTTCCGAAAATATATCAAGAGAGATTTTTTCAAAATTACAAATAATGACGGGGAGTTGATAAATGATAGAGACTATTTTCTCAAAATCAATGGGGAAACTCTTACCGATAAGATTTCTATAAGCGAAGATTGTTTGGCTGCAGTCAAGGTCGAAATCATATCTGACAAATATGAAAGCTGTCAAGAAACAGTTAATCTGAAAGACGATTCGCGACTAAGGATTAAATTGACTCCCAAAAAACATAAATATATTTTTATTATCAAGGACAGGTACGGACGCCAATTGGAAATAGAACATACTTATGAATTTAAATTGGATTCCTGCCCTATCGAAGGATATGCTGTCGATACTACCAATACGCCGCAAGAGACCCCAAATAGAAACAAGTTAGTATATGTAGGAAAAACTGCTTCAAAACCTGACAGGGAATCCCAAAAGCCTTCTTATGAAGGCCATAAAGTTTCCCGAAAAAAAAGAATAGATAAAAATAAGCATATTTTAATAATATTAGCCGTATTATTAGGAATGGCAGTCGGCGCCGGTGTGATATATTTTGTAGTACATGAATGTTCTAAGAAAGAAAGTGTCGAATCCGAAATAATAACAGAGCCAATGACGGGATCGGAAACTGATGAAAATAAAAATAGAAATGAAAATGAAGATGAAAAAAACGACAAGGTAGAGACTCCGGAAGAAACACCAGCCAAAGATAAGTCTCATAAGGATAAAAGCGAAGATAAAAATACCGATAAAAATACCGATAAAAATACCGATAAAAACGCAGGTAAAAATGCAGGTAAGGTCACAGAAAAACCTAAAGACAACGGACAAGATGAGATGCGTCTTTAATTTTTAGTAATAAGTAAAATGCTATGAAAACGAAAAAAATAATCATTCTGATAATCGCTCTTATTGCTGCCGTAGGGGCAGTTCTGGCATTTATACCTACGATACTAACTCCTCCTGAAGATATTCAGGAAGAAAATGTTCATTTGAAATCTGTAAAGAATGATATAGACGCAATAAGGACAAATGACAGTTTCTCATACAATGATTCAATCTTTCTGGTAGTGACAGATAAGTTATACATATATTCGAAAGAAGGTTTTCTGAACAGTACGGAAGTCAATGACAATTTATTTAGACTGATTGAAAAATACATTCCGGAATTAAGAAGGTACTGCTACGGCAGATTCCGTGCATCTGTATGGAGGGATTCGGATCATAAGTTAATGTTGTCACGGATCAAATATATCAAGTCTATTGAACTTAATCCTCCTGCGAGTCTGACATTGGGGGATTATGTCAGCGGACTGGAAGAAATAGAGTCTATCATCGCAGACTATCGTGATGCATGGAAGGCCGCAGGATATTCGTCATTCTATTCGGTCGAGGATGCTAACAGGAAAATATCAGAGGCTGAAAAATATAGGAGTGCCATGTACATTAGCAATTGTACATCCTTGATGGAGGCCTTATCCGCAGTCAGGATGAACATAGGCCGGTCGCATTACAATCAGGTGGATTCGCAGGTGGAGAAAATGTCCGGATATGCAAGTATGACAAGTGCTCAATTCACCACGCTTCAGCAAGATGTCAGTAATGCGATTAATGAGTACGAGGACAACAAGGCTAATTACGGCCCGTCGGCGAAATCTGCCGACATACTGTACGATAAGGCGAATGACTATCGAAAATCGGCTATGGCTTATTTTGGACGAAATGCGACTAAAAGTCTGGCTGTATGGGATTATCCTGACTGGATGTCCATGGAGTCTCCGAACAGGTATTATGATGCGTATCGATCTACAAATGTAAATGAAGGAGATTCCGAAGCATGCCTTACAATACGGGTAGAGGGAATGGATTCGTTTACATTCTTTGTAAGAAGCGATGGCGAGGCGGATTATGATTATATCATTGTCGGATTGGACAGAAAGCCTACTGTAACATCGTATTTTGCCACTACGAAGGGGGCGCCTTCAGGCAATAGCTCGTTCTCTGCCTATAAGAAGGTGACTGTCAAAAATCTCGGTTATGAACAACATTATATATATGTGGTTTATCAGAAAGACCAGTCTGTGAATAGCGGTTCGGATAGGGGATATGTGCTTGTTCCAAAAATTTAGAGTTATCATGTTTAGATTGAAATTGTTGTTGTTTTTGTTTTTGATGCCGGTTTGTCACTATTGGGCATCCGGCCAAGTCTACAATAGTGAGGAAATTGTCATAGAAGCGGATAGAGATACTTTATCAGCAGAGACTGAATATTATGCTGAAAAGAACAGGAATCATGTAGATTCTTTGTGTGTGACAATAGACTCGTTGCGTTCGGCATTGTCGATGCTTGATGAAAGATATGAGTCAGTATCTGATTCTTTGTCAAGGGTGATAATTAATCAGGACAAAATGATATGCGTTTTGGAAGCTAATGCCGCTTATGTCGACTCTGCCATGGTTAGGCTTGCCAACGGTGTGTTGTATGATAAATACGATAGGTCGGAAACAGCCCGCGCATTGAAATATCTGGAGCGGATATATACGCCGTCGATTAAGGAGCGATATGCTTTTCTTCCTGATATCCTGCGGGATTATGAAGCATCGAACGAGGAGTTTTTAAGGATATTGAACGATGCTCAGGACGATATCGATAGAGATAGCCCTTTCGCAATAAAGGTATATCGTGAGAGATATCTGGGTCGTATCAGAAATATGACTTATTACATTAAATACTATAAAAATAAAGATAAAGATTGGAGCATACCGTATCTTGACGATAGGATAGCCGAAGCAATCGGGATATTGGAGAGTCATTCCGATAGTAAAATAGCAGATTTCCGAGTTTTAATATCATCATTATAGAGCGTACCTCCCCCTTTCCGGACGGCCTACCTGAACGGCATCTCGTCCCTCTGGCCGCTGCGGATGAACGAGCCTCCGCCTTCGGAGTATGTATTTCCGTTGTCGTCCATCCACGGCCCGTTAGGCGAGACCCTTGAAATGTGTCTGGTGTTGCCGTAGACATCGGTGATGTATTTGCTGTCAGGATCCTCGTGCGATTCGGAAGACACTGCATATTTGGACGATGCCTGGAATACATACAGTATGATGAAAGGCACGAACAGGAAATACTTCATCGGATAGCAAAGTATCAGGAACGGAAGCATCGCGGTCGTCCTGTCGGAATGCGCGACATAGCTGATGATGGTAGGAAGGCTGGCCGCCAGCATGAATCCGTATGCGCACAGCATCAGAAGAGGCTTGCCGCTGAGCAGGAAATGCACTCCTGCAAAAAGTGCGATGGCGGCGAGGATATACTCGACCCACGAAGGAATCCTCGACCATGTCCTGTTGAATATTATGAGATTGATTTCGGTTTCCAGTATCAGGTAAAGCTGGGCGAAGACGAATGCAAGAGTGCCTACGGCGCAGGCCAGCCCGTGGGCGAATGTCTCCGGTTCGAATATGAACCAGAGGAAATCCCCTTTCAGCGAAATGCAGTACCACAGTTCGAAGATAGTGACGATCATCAGCGTGACAGATGTCGCATAGTGCAGCACGCCGGGATACGGACGATTGCCGAAAATCATGTTCAGGACCGCAAGTATCACTAGCGCGATCAGCAGCGGAATGAAGCCCGCTGCCATTTTCTTCCCGGCGAACACCCCGTTTAAGTGGCCGGACGAGTCGATTTCATGATGTATCTCTTCGGCTGTCTTCTCCAAAGACCCGATCCAGTCGGAGTAGGGGATTCCGGCGTGCGCGTCGATACCGAGTATCCTCTCCAGCTGCCCGCGGCTTTCCACACGGATGAGATATTCCGACGGGACCTGAAGATTGTTGCCGTCATTGTCGCCTGTCAGTATGAAATCCCCTCCGTCAGGGTCCGGAACGCCGGCGATTAATGACCGGTACGGAAAATACTGCGATATGCTTTTGCCGGCAACTGTTCCGTAAGCGTCGATTCCGTATCCGGATGAGACTGCCCACAGGTCAGGTATGGCTCCGGCAAGCCGTTCGAGGCCGTCGTCGGCAAAAAAAGCAATGATGTCGCACAGGTCGCCCTGGCTGTTGGAGCGGGGAATGGATACATGGCCGGCACTCCGCGATATCTCGAATCTTCGCTGGGGGTTGTCGCTGTAGCATCCTGCGATGCGCGGGTCTTCGCCGTAACTGACGAATTCGAGCCTCATCTTCCCGGGAATGCCGTCGAGCCTCGAGTAGCCGCTGTATGTCTCCTGTATCCTGCAAGCCCCCTCCAATATCACGGTCTCGCCGTCCGAAGAGTATGTGTAGCAGTCGTATATGGTATGGTCGCCTGATTCATCGTAGAGCACTGCCTCGTTCTGTGCGAAAAACTTAAGGAAGATCCTCTCTCCCTCGGCCCTGCCTTCGTCAGCCGCTACTTCGAACAGTCCGGAAAACGAGCCGCTGAAATATTCTTTCGAACCTTTTTCTGGGCTTTTGCCCCTTCTGAACGAAATGGCGTCCGCCGTTTCCGGAAAAACTGTCAGGGCTATCAGTGCGATTGTCAGGTATGAAAATCTCTTCATTGTCATTGTCGCGGTTGTTTTAAGAATTGCCGCAAGTTGCCGCAAGTTGCCGCAAGTCATGAAAAATCCCTGATGGTATCCGCTCCGAGCCACTCTTGCGGATCGGCATCGCTAGGCATCCTCCAGTCGCCTCTCGGAGAAAGGGCTACCGTGCCGACTTTAGGTGAGTCGGGCATGCAGTTGCGCTTGAATTGTTGGGAGAAAAACCTTTTCAGGAATGTCCCGAGCCATTTTTCGATTGTGGCCGTATCGTATTTTCCTTTGAAGGCATGGGCTGCCGTGAACAGTATCTTGCGCGGTTCTTCTCCGAGCCGTATGAGATGGTAAAGGAAGAAGTCGTGCAGTTCGTAAGGTCCGATGAGTTCTTCGGTCTTCTGGCTGATTCCGCCCTTTTCGTCGGCAGGGAGCAGTTCGGGGCTGATCGGAGTGTCGATGATGTCGTAAATGATGGCCTTGGCGTCCCTGGCCTCCTCGGCCCTGTCGTCACTGCCGGCCTTGCGGATGGCGGACATTCCGGATACGCGGTTGTCGGCTATCCATTTGACGATATGTCTGACAAGGGTCTTCGGGATGCCGCCGTTGAGGTTGTACATGGACATATGGTCGCCGTTGTATGTACACCATCCCAATGCGGATTCGGACAGATCGCCGGTGCCTATCACTATGCCGCCGGTCAGATTGGCCATGTCCATGAGTATCTGCGTGCGTTCGCGCGCCTGAGAGTTCTCGTAGGCCGTCCCCCGGTATCCGCTTCCGAGTCCTATGTCGGAAAAATGCTGCTCTGTCGCTGCGGAAATGGGGATCTCCCGTGATGTGATGCCGAGGACTTCCATGAGTTCGACGGCATTGCCTTTGGTCCTTCCTGTCGTACCCGGACCGGGCATCGTAATCCCTATGATTTCCTTGCGGTCTTTTCCTAAATAGTCGTATGTCAGTGCGGTAATGAGCAGTGCGAGAGTGCTGTCGAGTCCTCCCGATATGCCTATTACCGCTGTCTTCGATTTGATACGGTCTATCCTTGTCGCGAGTGCCGCCGTCTGTATGCCGATGATTTCCTCCATCCGCTTGTCAGCAAGCTCCGGCGACGGTATGAAAGGATGAGTGTCTATCTTCCGCGAGAGTTCGTCCGGAAATGCCGGAGTGCCCAGATCGATGACGCCGATGCCTTTGGCGAGGTATTCCGTCCCCGGTTCGAATCCCGGGAATGTCCCGGTCTTCCTCCTCATTGAAGACAGAAGCCCGAGGTCGATGTCCGAAAAGATCATCGTGCCGTCCTTGTCGAAGCGCCTTCCCTCGGCGGTGATCCTGCCGTTTTCGGCTATTACCGTATCCCCGGCATACACCAAATCCGAAGTGGATTCGCCGAATCCTGCCGATGCGTATATGTATGAAGCCATGCAGCGGCCTGACTGCTGGGATATCAGCTGCATCCTGTAATCATGCTTGCCGGCGAGTTCGTTGCTTGCCGAAAGATTGGCAATAACATTGGCTCCTGCCATGCACAGGATTGTGGAAGGGGGCAGGGGAGCCCACAGGTCTTCGCAGATTTCGATTCCTATCAGGGCATCTCCGAGACGGAACAGGCTCTTGGTTCCGAAAGGTATGCCTTTCTGGCCTGCATAATCCACGAGGCCCTCCGTTCCTTCACCCGGGGAAAACCATCTGCCTTCGTAAAATTCGCCGTAGTTCGGGATGTGGCGTTTGGGGACGATACCCGCTATCTTTCCGTTGAAAACGATAGCCGCGCAATTGAATATCCTGTTCCTGTATGCCACCGGGACACCGACGATCGCGGCC
>DEPW01000126.1:446-11563 GCA_002358965.1 Bacteroidales bacterium UBA3382 | reverse complement strand
TTCGCCGCTATGCGCTTTAAGGCCTTCTCGGCCGATATGAGCAGCGTATCCTGGTAAAACAGGTCGCCGCAAGTATATCCGGTGACTGAAAGTTCCGGGAAAACGATCAGCGCGGCCCGCGACCGGACTGCCTGTCCGATGAACGCGGAAATCCTTTCCGCATTTGCTTCGCAATTCCCCAATTCGACCTTGGGGGCGGCGGCCGCCGACCTGATATAACCGAACTTCCCTATGCCTTCCATCTGTCTTTGCGGAGATTAAAGTTCGTCAAAATCCACATCGGAGAAACTGTCGTCTTTCCGTTCGGACTGTTCCGGTTTAAGGTTGCGGATAAATTCGATGACCTCTTCAAGACCCTGGGCGAATTTTTCAAAATCCTCTTTGTACAGGAATATCTTGTGCTTGTCGTACATGGCCTTGCCGCCGAAATCCTGCTTGCGCTTGCTCTCCGTGATAGTGATGTAGTAATCATTGCCTTTGGTGGCTTTCACATCGAAAAAATAAGTGCGCTTCCCGGCTCTTACAGGCTTGGAAAATATATCATCTCCGTTACGCTCCGTCATTCCGGCATTGTCGATATCGTCGAAATACATTTCTAAAAAAATTAATTAAATCTTCGCGAAGTTAAATATTTTCTTGATAAGAGTACTATATTTGCAAAAATTTATTTGACAAGTAATGCTAAATAGACGTATTTTGCGCGTTAAGGCCTTTAAAGTATTATACGGCAATATATATTCGGGCGCTGATTCCATTATTTCCGCGGAGAAGGAATTGATCCTTTCGTGCGAGAAATGCAAGGAGCTTTATCTATTCATGCTGAATCTTGCAAGGGCCCTCAGGCATGCCGAAGGCGAGTCGATTGCCGCGAGAAAGAAGAAATTCTTTCCGACCGAAGAGGACTTGAATCCTAATACGAAGTTTTTCGACAACCGTGTGACGGAGATTCTCGGCAACAATGCGGATTTCGTCAGGCAGTGCGAGAAGAAGAAACTCCTGTGGACCGAACACGACTCCATCGTCAGGCGGCTGCTCAGGACCATATATTCGAGGGAATATTTCCAGGAGTACCTTGCGAATCCGGAGCGCTCTCTGGCGGACGATTGCAATGTGTTCATCAGCATATATGAAAACGAGCTTGAGGACAACGCCGAGATAGAGCAGATCATCGAAGACATGTCGATATACTGGATGGATGATCTCGGGTATGTGCTTGGCAGCATCGTCAAGACCCTTAAGGCGATGAAGAAAGGCGAGCCTTTCATTGTCCCCGCTTTGTTCCAGAGCGATGCCGACGCGGAAAAAGACGGTCAGGTAGATGACGATCGGGCTTATGTGACCCGGCTGCTTTCATATGCCATGGCAAATTACGACAGGCTCTTCAAGATGATAACCGAAAGCGCGAAGAACTGGGATTCGGACAGGCTCGTTTCGACGGATGCGGCGTTGATAGTGCTCGGACTGTCCGAAGCCATCCTTTTCCCGGGAATCCCTATCAAGGTCACCATAAACGAGTATGTCGAGATTTCCAAATATTACAGTACGGCCAACAGCAAGGTGTTTGTGAACGGACTTCTTGATACCCTGATCCAGAAGGGGATAGAGGACGGGACGATAGTAAAGAGCGGCAAAGGCCTCCTTTAGGCGCGTACGGTACGGCGGCGGATATTTATTTAATAATTAACCAAAATATTTTATTGAAATGAATTTTTTGATTTTACTTGACGCTTCGGCTGCTGCTTCGGGAGCCGGCGAGTCGGGCGGCGGCGCTTGGATGTCGATTGCGATGATAGCCCTCATCTTCGTCGTGATGTATTTCTTCATGCTCCGTCCTCAGCAGAAAAAACAGAAAGAGCTCAACCAGTTCCGCGCTTCTTTGAAGAAGGGGGACAAAATCGTTACGGTAGGAGGTATCTACGGTGTCGTATCCGAAGTAAGGGATGACAAGCTTATCGTGGAGATCGATTCCAATGTGAAGATACTTGTTGACAAGGCGGCTGTCGTCAAGGATATGGCAGACACCCAGAGGTAACGGGTCCGGTAATGCTTGAGAATCTTAAAAAGAGATTCGGAAACAAAGCGAGGAGGGACTGGCAGATATTGTCGGTATCCCTCCTTTTGGCCTTTGTGGTATGGCTGATATACACGCTTTCGGGAGAGTATTCCGCTTTTCTGGAGTACGAGCTTGTGGCCAAATCGCAGATAAACGGCCATTCCGACCGTTCGTCGACTTCGGCGACCCTCATCATGAGAGGGAAATCGAGCGGTTTCTATATCATCCGCAGACGGATCTACAAGTCTGTCCCGATAACCATCGAAGTCGCTCCCGAACTTTGGAAGAAGTCCGCTACCGATGACGAACTCTTCTATCTTACGGAAGATACGATGCGCGAGCTCATGCCGTCTGTCGGCTTGCAGAACATAGAGCTGGAGTATTTCGTGACAAGCAGGCTCGAATTCCGTTTTCCTAAAGAGGAATACAAGAAAGTGCCGGTAGTCCCGAATGCGAATGTTTCATGCAGCCCGCAATACATGCAGGTAGGGGAAGTGGTTGTAGAACCGGATTCCGTACTCGTCTACGGTCCGGCTTCCGACCTTTCGAGGATAAACTATGTCAATACCGAATCCGTCTACGCCGAGAGTCTGGATGCGGACCGCGAGGGGGTGGTCCAGTTGTCCGTTCCTTCCGGTGTGAGGCTTTCCGAAAAAATGGTACATTATACCATATCCGTCTCGAGATATGTCGAGCTGACGGCCCCCGTGGATCTGTCCGTAATCAATATGCCCTCAGGAGAGAGGGCGATACTGCTCCCGTCCAAAGTGACGATAGTTTACCGTGTGCCGTTTCCGTACCAGATGCCGGACGATGCGGGATTTTCCGCAGGTATAGATTACAATGACATATCCAAGTTGAGCGGAATGGAGATGCCCGTAAGGCTTTTCTCGGCCCCGGACGGCATATTGTCTTATCGTTTTCATCCGGCAGTCGTCGATTTCATCGAACATGAGTGATTTTTCCGATATGTGCGGACATGTGCTTGCCGTGACCGGCGGGATAGGGGCGGGCAAGAGCTATGTCTGCGACATTTTTTCGGCTCTGCACGGTATCCCGGTCTACGATTCGGACAGCAGGACCAAGGCATTGTACGATACGGATGCCGGATTGTTGGAGCAGATCCGGGTGATAGCAGGAGATTCGGTCATTTCGTCAGACGGCCGCCTGTCGAAAAAGCGTCTGGCTTCGATGATTTTTTCCGATCCTCACATGCTTTCCAGGGTCGAAGCGGCGGTATTCCCGGCCGTAATGAAGGATTTTGATGGCTGGAAACGCTCTGTGCGCGAGGATGCCTCCCGTTCAGGCCGGCCTGCGCCGCCTTTTGTGATAATCGAATCCGCCATATTCCTTTCCAAGCCCGTGCTGGCTCCTATGGCCGATAAGGTGCTTTATGTCGATGCGCCTTTGGAACTGCGTATCGAGCGGGTGATGCGAAGGGACGGTGTCGGGCGTGACGAGGTGCTTGCGCGCATTTCGAACCAGCCTCCGGTCGATCTGTCCAGGGCTGAATGGATCATCGACACTTCCTGTGGCCGCGAGGCGGTCGAAAAGGTTGTGGCCGCCATAGTGAAGGAGCTTTCGCTTTGCCGTAGCATGTAGCCCTTACAGTGCCGTTCGCCTCAGTTCGGCAAGCAGCATTTCGGGAGTCAGAGAGTAAGGATGTACCGTCAGCCTGGCGCAGCCGGAGTAGACTGGCTCGCGCTCGGACAGCAAAGACCTTACTTTTGAAGGCAGATCCCCTCCCGAGAGCATAGGCCTGTTCCCTATGCCGTCAATGATGAGATTGTCTATCAGTTCTTCTTCGGGGCATTTCAGATATATTGCAAATGTCCTTTCGCTGATGAGTCTGTATGTCGGTCCGTATACCGGAGCCCCACCGCCGAGGGAAAACAGCAAATGGCCGCTGCCGGGGCCGTATCTGCCAATCTCTTCGGAAATGTAACGGTATTCGATTTCCCTGAAGCCGCTTTCCCCCCGAGAAGCGAAGATTTCGGGAATACTCGTCTTTTCACCCTCTTGGATCAGGGCGTCGGAATCGGCAAAGTCCCAGCCGAGCCTGGCGGCAAGGCATTTGCCGACGCTGCTCTTTCCGCATCCCATGAAGCCTATCAGTGTGAAGATCATTACGGATGGGATTTTGTCAGAACAATGTCCCTTCCCATTCGTCATCCACACCATTGTCCTGCCCCTGGACGGATTCCGGTTCCGTTTTCGGTCCCGGTTCAGGTTCAGGTTCAGTTTCCGGTTCTGGTTCCGGTGACGGTGCGGGGGCTATGAACAGGATAGAGCCGACCATGTAATTTGTCGCCCTCTTTCCTTTGGCCGTGTAAAGTTTCTTCCCGATGAAGCTTTCGGCATCGATGATTTCAGGATTCCTTCCGCTGTTCTTGCCGGTGAAAGTGATTTCGATTCTCGGTCTTGGGTCATCTGAAATCGCTACGAGGTACGACCCCTGCTTGTCGGGAAGCAGATTGCCCTGCTGGCCTTTTCCTATGCCGAAGCGCTTGATATAGAATGCCTGGGCTTCTCCGTCGAAATATATGGCGGTATATGTTTTCCCGGTATCCAGTTTCTCCACCTTCAGCAAGTCGCCCTGGTATCGGTTGCTCAGATCGTAATTTGTCGTGTAGAAGGAGCCGTCTTTGCAGATTGCGAGTATCTGGTCATCGTCGCTGAACTCTCCGAGCAGCCGTCCGCGTGAGTCCTCGTTCAGCCTGTTGATGTCTTCGTCGAACCATACGGGTTTGCCTCCAAGTGTCGATACTCCTTTGGATTTTAGGCTGATTCGCGAAATCTGGTTCTTGGTGACGATGTTTCCCATCGCCGTCCTTCCCTTTATCGCAAGTTTGGAAAAGTCGAATTCGTCGCTGAGTTTCTTGAGTTTCGGTTTCGGTTTGAAACTTATTTTCAATGTCTCGGCTTCTCCGTTAGGATTTGCGCTGAACCAAAGTACGCACGAGCCTTCGGTGCCTTGGGTGAGATCGTATTCCTTGTCCCTTGTGATGCCGCCTGTCGCAAAGCGTTTCGCGTATGTGGTCCCTGCCTTTCCGTCCCGGTATATCGCATTGTAAATGGTCCTTGTGTCATTACGGTTGAACACTGCCGCGTAGATGATGTTTTTCCCGATGAATTCTTTCTCCTGGACCTTTGTGATGATGAACTTCCCGTTCTTCATGAAGACGATGATTTCGTCCATGTCCGAGCAGTCGCAGACATATTCGCCGTTGTCTTCTTTCTTCAGTCCGGTGCCGATGAAGCCCTCGGCCTTGTTTACATACAGTTTCGAATTGGCTATGCGCACCCTCGACACTTCGATGTTCTCAAAATTGGATATGCGGGTGCGTCGGGGATAATCCTTGCCGTATTTTTTCTTCAGGGATTCGAACCATTTGATAGTGTATTCGTTAAGATGTCCCAGATCGTAATTGCACCGGTCCATTTCGCTCTCCAGTGAGCGAATCTTTTCGTCCACGGCCTTTACATCGAACTTGGAAATCTTCCTGACTGGTTTTTCGACGAGCTTGTCGATGTCTTCCCTGGTGATGTCACGGCGCAGCCTGTCGCGGTATCTGTTCATCTCGGCGAAAGTTTCGTCGAGCTGTTGTTCCCAGTTTCGCGCTTCGTCCTTTTCGAGGATTTTGTATACCCTGTTTTCGAAATATATTTTTTCGAGGGAGGAATAATGCCATTCGGCCTCGAGTTCGTCGAGGCGTATGCGCAGTTCTTTCCCGAGCAGATCTTTCGTGTGGTCGGTGTTGTATTTGAGGAGTTCGTCCGTGTTCGTGAAGAAAGGCTTGCCGTCCTTGATCACGCACATGTTCGGACTGATGGATGTTTCGCAGTCGGTAAAGGCGTACAGGGCGTCTATTGTCTTGTCCGGCGAAACATCGTTGTTGAGGTGGACTACGATTTCGGCATTCTTGGTAGAGAAATTCTCAACTTTCTTGATTTTGATTTTTCCGCTTTCGTTGGCTTTCAGGATGCTGTCTATGAGTGCCGGCGCTGTCTTGCCGAACGGTACTTCCTTGATGACGAGGGTCTTCTTGTCGAGTTTTTCTATGTCGACCCTGATTTTCACGCTCCCGCCCCTGTTGCCCTTGTTGTAACGCGAGCAGTCTGCAGTGCCTCCGGTAGGAAAATCTGGATAAAGTTCGAATGCTTCTCCCTTTAGGTAGGCGATCGATGCGTCGAGGAGCTCGTTGAAGTTGTGCGGAAGTATCTTGGAGGCAAGCCCGACGGCGATGCCTTCCGCTCCCTGTGCAAGGAGGAGCGGAAATTTGACAGGCAGTTCCACGGGTTCCTGGTTGCGGCCGTCGTACGAGTTCATCCAGTCTGTGGTCTTCGGATTGAAGACCACTTCGTTGGCGAATTTGGTAAGCCTCGCTTCGATGTACCTCGATGCGGCGTTAGGGTCTCCGGTTATGATGTTTCCCCAGTTTCCCTGGCAATCGACGAGCAGGTTCTTCTGTCCCAACTGGACGAGGGCGTCCTCTATCGAAGCGTTGCCGTGCGGATGGTACTTCATCGCATCTCCGACTATCGAGGCGACTTTCGTGAACCTTCCGTCGTCGCTCTTCTTCATCGCGTGCAGGATGCGTCTCTGTACTGGCTTGAGCCCGTCACCGATATGCGGCACGGCCCTTTCGAGTATTACATATGAAGCATAGTCGAGGAACCAATCCTTGAACATGCCGGACAGCTTGTATCTGTTGCCGCCTTCGGACTTTGTGAGATTGTCGAATTTCCCCGGATTGTCGTTTCTGATATCGTCGCCCATGTACTTTGTCCGTTAAAAAAACCGTTTATGATTCGTAACCGAATTTCTTAAGTTCTTTCTTTTCGTCTCTCCAGTCGGGGTTGACTTTTACGAAAAGTTCGAGGAATACTTTTTTCTCGAAAAAGTCCTCCATGTCCAGTCTGGCTTCGGTGCCTATTTTCTTAAGCATCGACCCCCCTTTGCCTATGATGATGCCTTTCTGGCTGTCGCGTATGACATTGATGACAGCGCTGATGTCGTATCTTCTGGCTCCTTCCGTGAACTTCTCTATGGCCACTTCGCAGCTGTAAGGGACTTCCTGGGAACAGTTCAGGAATATCTTTTCCCTGATGATTTCCGAAGCGAAGAAGCGGAGGTTTTTGTCCGTGAAAGTGTCTTTGTCGAACCAGGCCGGGGCCTCCGGCAGGTTCGATACTATCGTGTCGAACACATTTTCGAGGTTGAATCTCTCTTTTGCCGATACAGGCAGTACCGTGGCATGAGGCAGCTCTTGCTGCCAGGCCTTCATCAGATCCATGACGGTCTGCTGGTCGCTGATGTCGATTTTGTTGACGACCACGATTACGGGACATTCGATTTTCTTCAGTTTCTCGATGTACCGGTAGTTTTTGTCCCTCTTTTCGACAGTGTCGGTGACATACAGTATGATGTCGGCATCGCCGAGCGCGGTGTCGACGAATTCGAGCATGTCCTGCTGGAGCCTGTAGTTCGGCTTGAGGATGCCGGGGGTGTCGGAGTAGACTATCTGGTAGTCTTCCCCGTTGACAATCCCCATTATCCTGTGCCTTGTCGTCTGGGCCTTGGCGGTGACAATCGAAAGCTTTTCACCGACAAGGGCGTTCATGAGGGTGGATTTGCCGACATTAGGGTTTCCTATGATATTTACGAATCCTGCCCTGTGCCTTTTGCCCTGATGTTTAGAGTCCATTATTCGTATGCCCCCATCATCAACATGTTCACTTCTTTCTCGGAGAGGTATCTCCACTCTCCTTTGCGGAGTCTCTTCTTGGTAAGGCCTGCAAAATATACTCTGTCGAGTTTCGTCACTTTGTATCCCAGCGATTCGAATATCCTCCTGATGATACGGTTCCTTCCCGAGTGGATCGAAACGCCCACGACATGCTGGTCGTTGTCGATATATGCGAGTTCGTCGGCATGGATTTCGCCGTCAGGGAGTTCGATGCCTTTGAGTATGCTGTCGAAATCCTGTTTGGACAGTTTGCGGTCCAGGGTGACCTGATATATCTTCTTCTTGTTGTACGAAGGGTGGGTGAGCTTTTCGGCGAGGTTGCCGTCGTTGGTGAACAACAGCACTCCCGTAGTGGATCTGTCGAGCCGTCCTACAGGGAAGACCCTGTGCTTGCAGCCTGTCAGGAGATCCATCACGGTCTTTTCCGCATGCGGATCGCTTGTAGTCGTCACATAGTCTTTCGGCTTGTTCATGACTATGTATACCTTGGATTCGCCCAGCAGCCTTTCGCCGTTGAAACGGATGTCGTCTGTCGGCTTTACTTTGACTCCCAGTTCGGTGACTGTCGTCCCGTTTACTGTTATCAGACCGGCCTGGATATAATTGTCGGCCTCTCTGCGTGAGCATATGCCCGAATTGGCGATGAATTTGTTCAGGCGCACTTCGTCCGTGAGTGCCACTTCGCGCTTATAAATCTTGCGTGCCTCCTTGAAGGTGCTTTTGACATTCTTGGATGGACTTTTCCTGAAATCGCCATAGCTGTCGGATTCGAATCTGCGGCGTTCACTGCGGAAGCCGTTGGGCTCGAATGACGGCCTTTCGTGTTCTTTGCGGCTGAAACCGCCGCTTCTTCTGAAGCCGCGGTCTTCGCTCCTGTCAAAGCCGCCGCGGTCGTCTCTTCTTCCGAAATCGCGGCCTTCTCTTCTTCTGAAGCCGCGGTCGTCTCTCCTTTCGAAATCGCGGCCTTCGCTCCTTCTGAAACCGCGGTCGTCTCTTCTTCCGAAATCGCCGCCTTCGCTCCTTCTGAAGCCGCGGTTCGATTCCCGTTTGTCAAAATCATCGTTTCCGGATTTTTTCCGAAAACCGTTTCCGAATGAACTCTCTTCCCTTTTGCGGTAAGTCCTTTTAGGCGCTGCGCCATCTTCGGCGGAACTGCCTTTGCGTTGAAAATCTTTAACCATCTTTATTTTAAAGTATAAATATAAGTTATCGTCCCTTCCTGGGATATGTCCGTGCTTGCATCGAATCTCGCTTTCATGGCCGCCTCTTCGGCAGCTTTCCAGATCCGGTGGTCGTTAAGTGTAGTGCCAGGCGCCCCTGCGACCGCCCTGGTGACTTTGCCGTTGCTGTCTACCCAGATCGAGACTACCACCTTTCCTTCTTTCATCATGTCGTCTTCCGGTTCAGGCAGCTCTCCCATGAGCTTGCGCCCGGGCAGGTTCACATTCGGGCTGTCTTCGTTCCTGGCGTTTTCGGTATTGCCCTGCGGATGTCCCGGAGCGAGCGCTTCGGCTATGAAGGCGCTGGTCTGGGCGGCCAGGGTGTCTTTCGCGGCTTTGTTGTCGGCGGACGGGAAAAGAGCCCGTTTGTCGATTTCCTTTTTTTCCGTTTCCGGCCTGGGGTCTGGAGTCTCCACATCGCCGAAATCGTCATTTACGGCTTCTTCGGCCTCGTTCGGCTTTTCGCCTTCATACGGCGCCTGGGACGCTCTTGCGAGCCTGACATCCTCCTGGGGCCTGACTGCAGGAGAGCGGGGTGCCGTTCCCGATACCGCTTCGATCGTTTCCTGCTGCCGCTCTTCTTCGAACGAGATCTCTATTCCCGTTTCGGCCGGGGGAGGGTAAATGTATTTCAATCCGGTGAAAAACAGTACGGCAAGTATGCAGGCGTGGAAAACGACGGCCGCGACTACTCCGGCAACGACCGATTTCTTTCTGGTCTGTTCCTGCAACTGTTCGTAATCTCCCATTTCGTCCCCCGTATGCATTGGGCTATTCAGGCGATGTAGCCAGTATCACTTTGTAATGATTGCGCTTTGCTATATTCATTACTTTCACGACTTCGCTGATAGGTACGGTCTGGTCCGCGTATATCGAGAATGTCGGGTCTTCTTCGTCATTGAGCAGTTCGTTGAGCATGGGCTCTATCTCGTCGAACCTGACCGGGGTGGCGTCCCCGTTTATGTGGTAGGAAAATGTGCCTTTGTCCACATAGTGTTTGATAGACACGCTCGAAGTCGCCTTGGCGGCTATCTGTCCGGTGCTTTTCGGAAGCAGGAGCTTCAAGGCGTTCGGATTGATCAGTGTCGATGTCACCAGGAAGAATATCAGCAGCAGGAAGACGATATCCGTCATCGAGGACATCGAGAACGATGCATCTACTTTAGTCCGTCTCTTTATGGCCATGGCTTACTGTTTTTCAGACGGTTCGTTAAGCATGTCCATGAATGCTATAGTCGTGCTTTCCATCTTGAAGACAAGGTCGGAAATGCTGGAAGTCAGATAGTTGTATCCGAAATACGCAAGGATTCCGACTATGAGGCCGCCGACAGTCGTCACCATTGCGGTATATATTCCGCCCGAAAGGAGCGTGATGTCGATGTTGTTTCCTGCCTGCGACATGTTGAAGAAGGCCTGTATCATGCCCATTACTGTTCCGAGGAAACCTATCATAGGGGCTCCTCCGGCTACGGTCGCAAGCAGCGGGAGTCCCTTTTCGAGTCTGGCGACTTCCATATTGCCGGTATTTTCCACGGCCGTCTGTATGTCCTGGAGCGGTCTTCCCATCCTTTCGATGCCCTTTTCCACGAGTCTGGCTATGGGTGAATCGAATTTCCTGCACAGAGACATTGCGGATTTGATTTTCCCGTCCTTGATCAGGGAGTGTATGTCCTTGATGAAATTCCTGTCCACCTTCCCGGCTTTCCTGATCATCCACCATTTTTTCCCGAAAATATAGATGGCGACGATGGAGAGCGCCAGGAGCACTATCATCAGCCAGCCGCCCTTGACGGCCATATCGATTAGCGAGAAAGTCATTTCCTCTTCGACCGGAGCGGCTTGTGCTACGGTTTCAGCCTCTGCGGCAATGAGATTGGTCAATAATAAAGTCAGAATCATATCAGTACATCGTGTGTTTTGTAACAAGACGGCAAAGATATGAATCGCTTTTGAATTATTCAAAAAAAATTGTTCTCCGCAGGCCGTGCGCGGTCAGTATTCTACCCTGGTCAGGAAAAGCGCCTTTCCGGGAACGGACTGTCCGGCGGATGACCGGTTTTGCGAGGCTATCACTTCTGAAATCCATTCCACTGG
>DEPW01000126.1:0-411 GCA_002358965.1 Bacteroidales bacterium UBA3382 | reverse complement strand
CCGACGATGGCCCTTACCATGTTCCGCAGGAAGCGGTTGGCGGAAATCTCGAAAACCACATAGTCGTATTCGTCCGCGGGCGTGTGGCCTGAGGCCGCCATGTAGGAAGGAATGTAGCTTTTCCATCCTGCCGAATATACGGTGCATACGGATGTGGCATTGTCCGCACCGGCTTTCTCAAAAGCGCTGAAATCCTTTTCTCCGACAAGCAGACGGGCCGCGGCATTCATGGAGTCGATATCGAGCCCGTAAGGAAGCATGTACGAAAAATCATCCATGAATGGGTCTTTCCGTTTGTGTATGAAATAATTGTATGTTCTTTTAGTGGCATCGAAACGGGCATGGAAATCATCGGGGCACCGTTCGATGGCCTTAAATGCTATCCCTCTTCCTACAATGGCATTTAATTTG
>DEPW01000140.1 GCA_002358965.1 Bacteroidales bacterium UBA3382 | reverse complement strand
AATCATGCCGGCCGCCATTGCCGTCAGCAAGGGTATGGCCATCCAGCGGGTCAAAAAATTCAATGATTTCATAAAAAGTTTTTTTAGGATGTTAATTATATTATAAGGTATTAAAATCTAAAAAATGCACTTTGCCGACCACATTCCCGTCCGAGTCCTTGTCGGCTGCCATTATGAAATAGTGCGAGTCGGGAATTACCTCAATCGGCATTTCCGCCCATTCGGGCTGCTCCCCGTCCACGCACTCTATCGTCATGTCCCCGAAACCTTCGAAAGGCCACAGATACTCCAGCAGCTCTATCATGCTTTCCTTGTCGTCCGTACTCCAGCCGGGAACGAGGTATTCCAGCGCATCGTATTCGCCGCTGGTGAACCAGAATCCGGTTTCGGATTTGGAAAACACGCGGAAAGAATATGAACTGCTTGTGACTTCTCCCAATGTGAGATATTCCGGTTCGGGAACAGGAAAGGTCATGATTTCGATAGTCATGGATGCGGAATAAGCCGGCTCGGCTTCTTCGGGCACATCCCCGTTCGCGGCGGTGGCGGTTACCTCATAAAGGGTCTCGGGTTCAAGTCCGTCCAGATCTATGGTTTCGTCCGAGGCTGTCTTCAGACGCTTTTCGAATACGGTCGCTTTTGCCGGATCTGTCACTTCGACCCATGCCGTTTCGGCTTCAGGCACCGATACTTCGAAGCGGATGGCACTGGCTCTGGCGGTTTCATCCAGTTCGTATGACAAATCCTCTATCACAGGCATTGCCGGCATTTCCGTCCCATCATGCTCCGGTTGGCAGGATAGTATTGACAACAAGAGTATTGCAATACTTATAGGCCAGGTTTGTTTGATGGTTTCCATATCAGATCGGTTTAAAAACGCCAGCAAGTTAACAAAAAAATATTACATTATGAAAAAAAAGGCGAAAAAAATTCTGCCGTCGCTGCCCGAAAATCATTTGCGCAACTGCGGGGGGATGCCCGACTTTTTTTTGAATAAGACAAACAGATTGACTAATTTCGCGGCTGTATTGTGAAAGGAACATTAAATTTTCATTAAAATGGACAAAAAGGCGGCTACCCTTTATCTTGAAAACGGGGCTGAGTTCAAAGGTTATGTTTTCGGATATGACGCACCTGCCGACGGCGAAGTCGTATTTTCGACAGCGATGGTGGGTTATCCCGAAAGCCTTACCGACCCTTCGTACAGCGGACAGATACTATGTGTCACTTATCCTCTCGTCGGAAATTACGGCGTTCCCGAAAAGACTGTCGAAAACGGGATTTCGAAATATTTCGAATCCGAGCACATACATGTGCGCGGGCTGGTGATTTCGGACTACTCTTTCGATTACAGCCATTGGAACGCAGCCGAGAGTCTCGACAGATGGCTCAAGGAGGAGAGGATTCCGGGCATTTACGGAATCGATACGCGGGAGCTTACGAAGATGCTCCGCGACAACGGCTCCATGCTCGGCACCATCCTTCCCGAAGGAGAGAAGCCGCGGTTTCCGCTGTACGACCCGAACAAAGACAACCAGGTGGCCATCGTTTCGTGCAAGGAAGTCATCAGGTACGGTCACGGAAGCAAGAAAGTGGTCCTTGTCGATTGCGGGGTCAAGCATAACATACTCCGCTGCCTGGTGAAGCGGGATGTGGAACTGATAAGGGTGCCGTGGGACTACGATTTCAATGTCCTGGATTATGACGGACTGTTCATTTCGAACGGCCCGGGCAATCCCGAATTCTGCGATATCACGGTAGGACATATCAGGAAAGCCATGGAAAAAGGCAAGCCTGTTTTCGGGATATGCATGGGCAACCAGTTGCTTTCGAAGGCTGCCGGCGCATCTACATTCAAACTTAAATACGGCCACCGCAGCCACAACCAGCCGGTAAGGATGGCAGGGACCGACAGGTGCTACATCACTTCGCAGAACCACGGTTTCGCCGTTGACGACAGCACGCTCGGGAAAGACTGGGAGCCTCTGTTCGTGAACATGAATGACGGCACCAACGAAGGCATCCGCCACAAGACCATGCCGTTCTTTTCGGCCCAGTTCCATCCCGAAGCCTCGAGCGGCCCGACCGATACGGAATTTCTATTTGACGAATTTATAAGTTTGCTTTAAAACCGGAATGATGATATGGAAAGCGGAATAGACAAGAGTATTAAGAAAGTGTTGGTGCTCGGCTCCGGAGCATTGAAGATCGGAGAAGCAGGGGAATTCGATTATTCCGGTTCGCAAGCCCTGAAAGCCCTCAAGGAAGAGGGCATAGAGACTGTGCTGATCAATCCGAACATTGCTACGGTGCAGACTTCCGAAGGGATAGCCGACAAGATTTATTTCCTGCCGGTAACACCGTTCTTTGTGGAAAAGGTCATAGCCCGGGAAAGGCCGCAAGGCATACTTCTGGCGTTCGGCGGACAGACAGCACTGAATTGCGGGGTGAAACTCTACAAGGCAGGCATACTCGAGAGGTTCGGACTGAAGGTGCTCGGAACTCCGGTGCAGGCGATCATAGACACCGAAGACAGGGAGCTTTTCGTAGAACGCCTCGACCAGATAGGTGTAAAGACGATCAAAAGCATCGCCACTGAAGACATAGAGAGCGCGGCGGCAGCGGCCGAGGAGCTCGGCTATCCGGTAATACTTCGTGCCGCATACGCTTTGGGAGGCCTCGGAAGCGGCTTCTGCGACAACAGGCAAGAGCTTGTGGCCCTTGCCGAAAAGGCGTTTTCGTTTTCACCGCAAGTGCTCGTCGAAAAGTCCCTCAAGGGTTGGAAAGAGATTGAATACGAGGTGGTCCGCGACCGTTTTGACAATTGCATCACGGTCTGCAACATGGAAAATTTCGATCCGCTCGGCATACATACCGGCGAAAGTATCGTGGTAGCCCCGTCGCAGACGCTTACCAATGAAGAGTATCATATGCTGCGCGAGCTCGCTATCAAGATTGTACGGCATATAGGCATAGTCGGAGAGTGCAATGTGCAATATGCGTTCGATCCTTCGTCCACGGATTACAGGGTCATCGAAGTCAATGCGCGGCTCAGCCGTTCTTCCGCACTCGCTTCAAAAGCCACCGGTTATCCGCTCGCCTTCGTCGCGGCCAAACTCGGCCTGGGTTACGGACTGTTCGAACTCAAAAACTCCGTAACCAAGACCACTCCTGCCTTTTTCGAACCGGCGCTCGACTATATCGTCTGCAAGATTCCGCGTTGGGACCTTTCGAAATTCCACGGGGTTTCAAGGAAGATAGGCAGCAGCATGAAGAGTGTCGGCGAAGTGATGGCGATAGGGCGCAGTTTCGAAGAGGCAATCCAGAAAGGCCTCCGCATGATAGGGCAGGGGGCTCACGGCTTTGTGGCCAACAAGGAATTTACGGTTCCGGATATCGAGCAAGCCCTCAAAGAGCCTATGGACAACCGCATCTTCGTCATATCCAAAGCCATGAATGCCGGCTATGGCGTCGACAGGATCCATGAACTCACAAAGATAGACAAGTGGTTCCTCGACAAGCTTGCCAACATCGTCAGGACAGGGAAACTGCTCCGTGAAGAAGGACGGCGGTTCTGCGATGGCACAAGGGATATAACGAGTTCGTCGGATATCTGCTCGCGCGAACTCCTGCTTGAGGCGAAGAAGCAGGGATTCTCGGATTTCCAGATAGGCCGTCTGCTTTTCGACGACCGTTTCGACATGGACGACGCCTCGGCTATAGTACGCAGGTATCGCAAGACATTGGGCATTGTGCCGTGCGTAAAACAGATAGATACCTTGGCGGCCGAGTTTCCGGCCCAGACGAACTATCTGTATCTGACATATAACGGAAGTTTCAACGATGTGGATTATACGAACGACGGCCGCTCCGTCATAGTCCTCGGCTCGGGTGCCTACAGGATAGGCAGTTCGGTAGAGTTCGACTGGTGCAGCGTCAATGCTTTGCAGACGATACGGACTCTCGGCTGGAGGGGCGTGATGATCAATTACAACCCCGAAACCGTTTCGACCGATTACGATGTGTGCGACAGGCTCTATTTCGACGAACTGACTTTCGAGAGGGTCATGGACATATACGAGCTCGAACATCCGCACGGCGTGGTGGTGTCGGTCGGAGGCCAGATACCTAACAACCTGGCGCTCAAGCTCGACAAGAGCGGGGTGCCTGTCCTGGGCACTTCCGCCACGGACATAGACCGCGCAGAAGACAGGAACAAGTTTTCGTCCATAGTAGATGAACTCGGGATAGACCAGCCTAAATGGAAGGAGCTTACCACATTCGAGGATGTGGACAGATTCGTGGAGGAAGTCGGCTTTCCCGTACTCGTAAGGCCATCGTATGTGCTTTCGGGGGCGGCGATGAATGTGTGCTACAACCGTTCGGACCTCGAAGATTTCCTCAAGCTCGCCGCCCAGGTGTCCAAAAAGCATCCGGTCGTAATCAGCGAATTCATCCAGGGAGCGAAGGAAATAGAGTTCGATGCCGTGGCCGACAACGGGGAAGTGCTTGCTTACGCCATTTCGGAACATGTGGAGTTCGCCGGTGTGCATTCAGGAGATGCCACCATACAGTTCCCTCCGCAGAAGCTATATGTCGAAACAGTCCGCAGGATCAAGAAGATAGCCAAGAAAATAGCCGGTGCGCTGCACATTTCCGGCCCATTCAACATCCAGTTCCTTGCGAAAAACAATCAGATAAAGGTGATCGAATGCAACCTTCGTGCGTCAAGGAGTTTTCCTTTTGTGTCGAAGGTTCTGAAAATCAACCTTATAGAACTCGCGACAAAAGTAATGATGGGAGAGAGGCCCCGTGCGCCGCACAAAAGCGCTTTCGACCTTGACTATGTGGGCGTGAAAGCCTCCCAGTTTTCTTTCTCGAGGCTTCAGCAGGCCGATCCCGTACTCGGCGTGGATATGGCATCCACGGGCGAGGTCGGTTGCATAGGGGACACTTTCGACGAGGCATTGATCAAATCCATACTTTCCGTAGGCTACGACATACCGAGGAAAAACATATTGATTTCTTCGGGCGACGCCAAGCAGAAAGCTGAGATGCTCGGGGCTACTGAACTGCTTGTCAAACACGGATATGCGATATACGCTACGGCCGGCACCCATAAGTATCTCACTGAAAACGGAGTGGAATGCACCCGCGTACTCTGGCCGTCCGAGGCCGAGAATCCGTCCGAAGACGAAAGAGGTTTCGACAGCGCCCTCGATATGTTGCAGCACAGGAAAATAGATCTGGTAATCAATATCACGAAGAATTTTTCCCGCGCCGAGATAAGCAACGGATATCTGATAAGGCGTGCGGCGACCGACCTTAACATACCGCTCATTACCAACGCCCGTCTTGCCACCGCGTTCATCAGGGCGTTCTGCGAACTGCCTTTGGATGAAATCGAAATCAAGTCGTGGGACGAGTATTGACGGTATCGCCCGCATTGCCGCGAAACCGTAAAATATATTTTGCCATATCCGATTTTCGATATATATTTGCGGCGTTTTCCGGCCTGGCGTATTGGGACCGGACGATATAATCGGCATTATGAAGAAATTGTGGTTCATCATATTTTCCGTCTCCCTGACCGTCCTTTTGGCGGCTGGCGTGACGGAATACATGCATAAGGACGGCAATGTTTCCGGCAAGGAGGCTTGCACTATGGACGGAGGCATGTTGTATGATGCGATAAGCGGCAACCTGCCTGCTTCGAGGGAATTTCTGAATGATGCCCTGCAAGGCGGCAGCAG
The DNA here is from genome assembly GCA_002358965.1 of Bacteroidales bacterium UBA3382. Lineage (GTDB taxonomy): Bacteria > Bacteroidota > Bacteroidia > Bacteroidales > UBA932 > Merdivivens. The sequence goes on along the minus strand of DEPW01000140.1, from coordinate 9,643 downwards.
TTTGCTCTGCACTGCCCGGCAATACAATGTGCAGCCCATAAAGCAAAGTACGGCAAAAGGCTACGACCTTAAAGTATTGTCCCGCTTCATGCCCTACAGTCACACCGGACATGTCAATGGAAGGATCGCCCTGAGCATTATGGGCGGTATCATTTCATGCAATGCCTCGGACTATGTGGCTGCTGTTCTGCAACGCATCAACATTTAGCTGCAATCAGGGCGATATCCTGCCCATGTTTTCATTAAACCGTACTTTACCTGTGACCGGTCGTGCCGCACTGCGCGATGATCCGGTCCCGTGTACGGGCAATAGTCAATTTTCAAAAACGCAGTTAAAATGATGGCAAACATTATAGACATAGACAAGTCGTTAGACAAATTTTCTAAAGATTTTTCGGTAAGGCATACCCGGAACAGGATGGCATTGGCATTGGCGTTGATATGTATCCTGCCTTATGTCCTGTCGGTAGCGGTCCCTTCGCTTTCGGACGGGGGGTTCGCCTCTTTTGCGACCACGATGCTCGCTTTCGGAGTCGTCGTACTGATAGTGCTCGTAGCCTATTATTTTATTGGCGACAGCCGTAAGCCTTACTTCAAGCCTTCCCATGAATGGATGGAGAGATGTGTCATATATATAGACGAAAGGAATATCTCCGAAATCGCCGATATGCTTTCCCGCGGAGATTTCGGCTCGATTGCTTCCATTCCGCGCAAACACTCTCAGCAATATCTCATCATCATGTACAAGGCCCCCAAGAGCAATGTCATCTGTGCGCAGATAGCACAATCGCTTGACGGGCATTATATTCCGAAAGGGGATATACTCATGTTCAAGGATGGCGAACACAATGTTCCGAAGGACAAGAGACTTCTGGACTTTTTCTACAAGGACTGCGACAATTGATCCAAGGTCCTCGGTAGAGCAATCAATTTGTTTTATTGTTTTTAATTTAAAAGGAATTCACGATTATGGAAATGATAGAGACCGGCCTTGCGCAAAGGCTGGATGGAAAGATAGCGTTAAAACGCAGAAGTGTGACAGTTTCGCTCCTGCTCCTTGTGGCGGGCATCGCGATAATAGTATGTTCGGCAATAGTGCCTTCGCTTGCGTCCGGGTTCATGCATTCGTGCATGATCTTCATAGGAGGCATTGCGGCGATAATAGGTCTTTTGCTGTTGCTTTCATCGATATTCACCAAGCAGTATTACTATCTTCCGGAAAGTTCGAGGCTTCACAAGAAGGTGGAGTATTTCGACCTGACCGAAGAGTTCGCGATTAAGAAGAGCCTCGAGGAAAAGGATGCCGCTTCGCTTGAGGGTTACCGGAAATCCACAGCTCCTACCATGCAGGTAGTACTGTACAAGACCGGCAAAGGTACGCTTGTTGCGGCACAGTTGCAAAAATATGTGCCTTATACATACCAACCTGTTACTGACATAATATTATTCGTTTAAGGTACGGCTTTCTCCGATAAGCCCGAGGAGTCTGTCGATGGCTTCGTCCTGAGGGACATGCCTGAGCACGGGCTCCTTGCCTTTGTATATGGATACTTTCCCTTCTCCTTCGCCGACATAGCCCCAGTCCGCATCGGCCATCTCGCCGGGACCGTTCACGATGCAGCCCATTACTGCTATCCGCATCCCTTTGAGATGCGATGTCCGGCGTTTTACTTCATTGAAAGTCTTTTCAAGATCGTACATCGTCCGCCCGCAGCCCGGACAGGCTATGTATTCGGGCTTGTAGAACCTCCTTCTTGCGGCCTGCATGATCTCGTCCTCGATGTACCTGGCCTGTTCCTGGCTTAACGAAGGATAGTCGTCGGCAGGGGAGATGCCGTCGATCTCTTTGTAGAGGAGTTTCCTCCCGTATTTGCACGACATCTCGAGTATCATGGCCTCCCATTCCGGATCTGCGGCAGGCTTCGTCCTGTCCCATTCCGGACAATGCCCTTTGCTGTATCTGCGGGCAAGGTATGCCGCTACCGAAAGCTCGTTCGCGGGATCTTCGGTAAGCGAGACCCTTATCGTATCGCCTATGCCGTTTTCGAGCAGCGAGGATATGCCTACCGCCGATTTGATACGACCGCTGTCTCCGTTGCCGGCTTCGGTCACTCCGAGATGCAGAGGGAATACATAGCCTCTGCGCTCCATGGCCTGTTCAAGCAGCCTGTATGCCTCGGCCATTACATAGGTATTGCTCGCCTTCAGCGAGACCACGACATCGAAAAAGGATTTCCGTATGCACATTTCCAGCCATTCCATGACGGCTTCCTTCATTGCCTCGGGCGTATTGCCGTACAATGAGGTGATCCTTTCGCCCAAAGACCCATGGTTCAGTCCTATCCTGATTGCCGTGCCGGTCTTCCGGCAGACATCTGTGAGCTCATCGAATTTCCGGCAGGCTACCTCGTGGTCTTTTGCGAAATTGCCCGGATTGATCCTGACTTTGTCTGCGATTCCTGCGACGGCTATGGCAACATCCGCCGAAAAATGCACATCTGCGACAAGCGGTACCGTGATCCCTTTCGAATACAGTCCCGCCTTGATTTCGGAAAGCGCCCGGACTTCTTTCATTCCCTGCGTAGTAAGCCGTATGAGCTGCGCACCGGAACCGGCAAGCCTGATGCATTGCTCCAGACTTGCTCCGACATCTGCGGTATGCGTGTTGCACATAGTCTGGATGGCAATCGGATTCCCCCCTCCGAGCAGGACCCGTGAAGGGTTGTCTGCCGCCCCGACGGGGACAGTGATCTTCAAGTAACCGCTCATCTGTTTTCGCTTATGTAAAATTGTCTCCCGATCTGGAAATGCAGGCCTACGCTAAGCAGGATCTGCGTCGGGAAATTGTAGCTGTAATAGTATTCGCTGTCTCGCGCCGGGTCGTAAAGAGGCGAAAAGGAATGCTTGTATGTGCATTCTATGTGTATTTCCACCGGCGGAAGCACTATGGCGAAGCCTCCTCCGGCCCTGATTCCGTAATCGAACCTGTTGTCGCTGTCCTGCCAGGAATCTGCGGCGACCTCGTCGCTTTCCAGATAAGGGCGGTCCACTTTAAGCCTGTACCCGACATAGAAGCCCGCATTGGCCAGCAGGCGCACATACCCTTTCAGGATTTCGAAATGGAACAACGATGTGAAAGGCAGTTCGGCCGTCTCGTAAAATGTGGTGCGGTACGGTGTCATGTCGTAATTTTCGTATGAAAACCCCTCTTTCGAATACCTTAGCCCGATCTGCAGTCCGAAGTATGACATCGTGCCCCACATGTCTTGAAGGTAGCTGTATGTCACCCCTGCGCCGAAAGGTGAAAACTCTCTCATGGTGGCGGTAGTCGGCACTACATACAGTCCGCCCCATCCGACGCTGTAATTGACTCCGATCAGATGGCACCTTTCCACTGGTTTCGGAGGCTTGATGACTTCGGTGGAATCGTTGAAACTCAGTCCCGGCGTAAGGCCCACGGTAAACTCCTGCGCTCCCGCAGGCTTTGCGGCGGCAAATACGACCAACGAAAGGACTGCGGTCAGTAAGACATTGATTTTCCTCATTGTTTGAACATTTCCTTTATGTTTACTTCCTGTTCGAGCTCTACGGCCGCCGGAATCGTAATCATGGTGTTGCCGTCGCTCAGCTCAAGGAATTTCACTTTCTCCGGCTGCTTCTTTTCGAGCAATATTCCGGTATCGACTATGCCGTTGTTGTTGCGGTCTTCGGTAATCCTGATCGAGTACATGCCTTCCTTGATGTACGGGAAAAGCAGGGTGGTGTCGGATTTTATCTCGTATTTGCGTATTATGTTGTTACGCTTGTCGTTCATCAGTTCGACGATATAGCGGATCGAACCGTCCATGCCTGAAAGTGTCAGATACAGCGTACTCAGCTCTTCCGAAGAAGGCAGGGAGACAGTAGTCTTCGAACTGTCGTTAGGCATCCTGTTGATGTCGAAGAACGAGCCGTAAGGAATCTTGAGGACGCATTCGTAGCCTTGTTGCAGAGGTTCCGAAGGGTAGACTCTGTAGCGGCGCAGGTCGGTCGTGTCGTGGACTACGCGGAATTGTCCCGGACTTTCCTCCTGACGCGGATTGACTATGAGCATTTTCAGCGAATCGAAATGGGTCTCGACGACGGGATAGGTGAAGTCGATTATGAAACCGTCCTGGTCGAATGTCTCTCCCGAAGCCGTCACTTTGTATACGGTCGCAGTATCTTCGGCGCTCAATTCGTCCCTCGATTTGTACCGCTTTGCATCCTGTATCATCGCACGGCTCTTATGCATTCCTATGCGTTCGGTGAAAGGCACTCTGATTTTCAACGAATCGTCTGTCTTCATGTAGGTGACATTCAGCCACAGAGAGTCTGGCTGCACCTTGGAAGCGTCGTTGAGCCAGATGAGCAGACTGTCTTCCATGTCGTTGAATTGGGTTATCACCTTTTCCTGAGGCACGCCTTCGAACCACAGGGAATCTATCTGTGTATAAGGAGCGGAAAAGGTGATGTAGAATGTCTTTTCGCCGGTCCTTTCCTTGTTGACGAGATATTGCCTTGCCGTGGCCTCCTTGAACATGGCCAACTCGTAATCCGGCTTTCGCGTCATGCAGGCGAGTGTGTCTTTCATGTCAAGTTTGAAAAGCTCCAGGATATTGTCCGCCACCACTTTCGTAGGTCTGACAAGCGAATCGATGAAGGCCACTTCCTCGGATTCGGGATTGAACTTGTTGTCATTGTTGAGATCGTTGAAAGCGTACATCCTGTACAGGGTGTCCTTGATGTTGCGTATGGCGAAGAATCCCCAGTCGTCAGCCTTTGCCGCAGCCACTGGCCTCTCCTTGAATACGCAGGAATCGTCGTCCGATACATAAAGCCCTATCGTGGCCCCCTTGAAAGGCTCGAGAGTGTTGCAGTCCGAAACCGTTCCGGTGAGATACATCGAATCCACGGTACTGCCGGTGGAAAACGCGATGACGAATCCCGGATAGATGTTGCCTTCGTTGTTGTCGGCGATGGACTGTCCCATGTCCAGCACATATGTGCGGTTCGAATCCAGCTGTCCGTCAAAAGATACTATGATGCTCTTGCCCCTGATCTTATGTACGGGCCTTTTCTCCATAGGAGGGGAGAGGAAGATATCCGTGGCGGTTTTGACGACGACATATTCGTCGAATGTCATCTTAATGAAACCTTTGTCCCGTGAGACATTCGTCGCGAGGTTCTGCGGCTCTACATAGAGCAGCACCGGAGGGATCGTGTCTTTCGGCCCTCCCGACGGAGGCGTCGTCGTGTTGGCGCATGATTTGACGAAGACCAGCGAACATGCGAACGCGGCAAGCATGAACGCCGGAAATACCTTCTTTGAATACCTGAATATGTCCTTGAACATGTCTTTGAAATCCATACTTTGTAAAAATCAGTTTTCCTCTACAATGTCCTCTCTGCGTACCCTTTCGATGCCGTCGATCTTCGACAGCTTCTTGATGATGGTGTCCAGGTCCTTTTTGCTCGTGACGAGCATGTCGATGTTGCCGGTAAACACCCCTCCGTTGCTTTGGAAATCCAAGTGCCGGATATTCACTCCCATGACGAAGGATATGTATTTGGTCACATCGCTGAGTATGCCGAGCCGGTCCATGCCGTATACCGATATCCTTGCGGGATACGAATGGTTGTGGTTTTCGGTATTCCATACCGGGTCCTTTACGATGGTGTATCCCAGTTTGGATTCAAGCTCCGTGGCCTTCTTGCAGCTCTTTTTGTGGATGTGTATCACATTCTGCGGGTCCTTGAAGCCGATGATAGGGTCGCCCGGTATGGGATTGCAGCACGGTGAAATAACGAAATTCATGCCCCGCGAATCGCCGTCCACGAAAATATTGTCGTTTTTTGACGAGTTCCTGAACCAGCTCAGCCATGACTGGTTGGAGGACTTGCGTTTGAGCACGTATTCGATATCGCTGAGGTTCAGCATTCCCGAACCGACATTGAAGAAGAGGTCTTCGGCCGAGTTGAGTTTGTAGCCCAGATACAGTATCCGTATGTTCTTCCCGTTGTCCTTCAGGCCGTTTTCCTTGAGTTTCTGCGAAACTATGTTCATCCCGGCCTTTATGTATTCGTTCCTCTCGTTTTTCAGGTAGGATTTTACTATGTTCACGGCCTTCGTGGTCTTCAGGAATTCGAGCCATTCCGGTTTGGGGCTGGCGTTGTCGGCGGTGATGATTTCGACCTGGTCGCCGCTATGCAGCTCCTGCGACAGAGGGTAGAGTTTCTGGTTGATTTTCGCGGCGATTGCCTTGTTGCCTATGTGAGTGTGTATCAGATAGGCGAAATCGAGGGCGCTGGAGCCTTTGAGCAGGGTCTTCTGCTCCCCTTTAGGGGTGAAGACGGTGATGTTCGGGCTGGTCATCTCCTTGTGGAACTCGTCGAGCAGTTCGATGGAAGATGCGTCCGGGTTGTTGATGATTTCCCTTACCCTCTGGAGCAGGGAATCCATCTCGACTTCCATTTCGGGAAGTATCACTCCGTCCTTCTTGTAAAGCCAGTGGGCGGCTATGCCCTTTTCGGCTATGTTGTTCATGCGTTCGCTGCGTATCTGGACCTCCACCCAGAAGCCTCGGCTCTCGTCCGGACACATGATCGTGCAGTGCAGGGCTTCGTATCCGTTGCTTTTGGGATTTCCGACCCAGTCGCGGAAACGCTCGGAGTTGAAATTCCTTGGAAGGAATGTCTTCTTAAGGGTGGTGTATATGGCGAAACATTCGGAAAACTCTTTGTCCGGAGAGCTCGGGGTGTAGATGATCCTGACCGCGAACAGATCGTAAATCTGGTCGAAGGACACGCCTTTGTTCTTCATCTTGTACCATATCGAGTAAGGGGATTTGAGCCTTCGGAGTATCTTGAAGCCGAACCCCGGTATGTTCGCGGCCATCTTTTCCATGGCGTTTTGTATCGATCCGACAAATTCGTCCAGCTTGCCGGAATTCCTGTCTTGCAGCTCGGACAATTTTGCCGAGATTTCCCTGTAGGCATCGGATTCCTTGTATTTCAGCCAGATGTCCTCCATTTCGGATTTGATGCTGTACAGTCCTAACCTGTGGGCGAGAGGGATGAAGATGTACATGGTCTCGCCGAGTATCTTGTCCCTCTTGTATTCGGGCATCGCGCCGATGGTCCTGATGTTGTGCAGCCTGTCGGCCAGTTTGATGAGCACTACCCTGATGTCGTCGTTCAGGGTATAGAGTATCCTTTTGAAGTTTTCGGCCTGGATTGATGTCTGCGTGGCGGTCTCCTCGTTGTCAAGGGCTATCTTGATCTTTGTCAGGCCGTCCACCAGGGAGGCTATCTTGTCGTTGAACTGGGCGCGTATGTCCTCTACGGTATAATCGGTGTCTTCAACCACATCGTGAAGCAGGGCGGCGGCTATCGATTTGTAGCCCAGACCGATTTCGCTGACGACGATTTTCGCTACGGCAAGAGGATGCATGATGTATGGCTCTCCGGACCGTCTCCGGACGCCTTTGTGCGCTTCATTTGCAAATTCGAAGGCTTTTTTGACCATGTCCAGTTCCTTCTGGTTCTGGACCCTTTTCTTGGAGGCCTCAAGCAGATCTTCGTACGCCGCCTGCACCATGTCGAGGTCTTCTTTGGTAAATTCCGTCATATCAATCGTCGAGATTATAGTTGTCTACATTTTGGAACGCATAGGATATCTCCGCTCCGAACAGGATGATGAACCAGCAGAAATTCATCCAGAACATGAACAGAGGGATGGCGGCGACTGCCCCGTAAACCGCATTCATCCTCGCCACGAACAACTGCGTTTCAATATATAAATATTGCAAAATTACAAAAAACAGCGCTGAAATCAATGCCGCCTTGAACGCCGGTCCGAAAAACACCTTGTGGTTGGGGATGAATTTGTACATGGCGGTCAGGACGGCGACAGTGAGTATGTATGCGGCAGTCCAGCCGACACCGGAACGGAGCGAATCGACCAGATTTTCGCCGAGACCTATCGAATCGAAGGCGTCCGTATACATGAAGATCGCCGAAAACATGATCAGTACCACGAAAGGGGAGAGCAGCAGTATAGTGAAATAGGCTGCGATGCGCTTGAAGGCATTCCTCGATTTGCGGACCTTCCACACATGGTTGAATGAGGACTCGACAGATATCATCATCCAGAAGATGAGCCAGACGAACATCAGCGAACTGATCAGCCCCAGAGTGCTCGACTGCGCCGTATCGATGATGTTGTCGGCATATTTTATCACCTGATCCACCACTTCCTGGCTCGTGTCGAAATACTCGTATATCATCCTTTGGAGGTATTTCCTCAAACCGAAACCGTCGGTTATGGCGAACGATACGGCGATGAAAGGCACCATGGCCATCGTTCCGAAAAAGCTCAGGCATACCGCCTGGTTGCCTATCCGTTCCGATGAAAATGTCCTGATGGTAATGAAAAGCACGCGTACATAGCGCACGAACCTGGCTTTCGCGCGGCTGAGCGTCTCCATGTCGAGATGCCAGATGTCGTGCGTAAGGAATGTCTTGATACGCCCTATGGTGCTCTTCATGCCCATTATGTCCGAAGATCAGAGTTTGCCCATGAACCTTTCGGGATCTACGGTGAACCTTTCGTGATATCCTTTGCCTATCACGCCTTTGTCATCGTATGCGGTGACATTGAACGAGAGCTTCCTGCCGTCTATTGCGACAAGTTCGGCTTCGGCCCGAACTTTCGTGCCGACTTTGCAGGCGCGCAGATGCTCGATGTTCACAAGGGTCCCTACGGTGTCCTGCCCGTTGGCGTCTTTCACCATGTGCCAGCAGGCGCCTTCCATCAAAGCGAGCATCGCCGGGGTTGAGAATACGGGCAGAGCGCCGGAGTCGTAACGCACGGCGGTCGTGTCGTCGGTAACTGTCATTTCGGAGATGTTCTTCATTCCGATCTTCAATTCTTCCATGTCTTTATTCAATTGTTAGTCATTTTGTTGAAATCTTCTTCGCCGATTACCGGGATTCCGAGCTTTTCGGCTTTTTTCATCTTTTCGGGCCCGGGTTTGTCTCCTGCAAGCAGGTATGCCGTCCTGCCGCTTATCGAGCTTGCATTCTTGCCTCCGTATGCTTCGATTTTCCGTTTCATTTCATCGCGCGATATCGAAAAATTGCCGGTAATCACGATGGCGGCTCCCGCCAGGACATCCGAAATGCGGCCTGCTCCGTCCTCTTCCGTCTCCATTTTAAGTCCTGCCTTCTTCAGCGCCAGGACGAATTCGAGATGCCTTATGTCGGAAAAATACGATATTACCGAGTCCGCTATCGTGTCTCCGACTTCCGCCACATCCGTCAGTTCTTCCTTTGTAGCCGCAGCGACAGCGTCTATGTTTTTGAAATACGCGGCTATCTCCTTCGCCGTGGTTTCGCCGACATACCTGATTCCTATCGCGAACAGCACTCTCGGGAACGGCACCGTCTTCGACGCCTCTATGCTCGAAAGGAACCTTTCAGCCGAACGCTCTTTCCATCCGTCGAGAGTAAGCAGCTGCTCGGCGGTCAGGCTGTAAAGGCCGGAGGCGTCCCTGATGAAACCGGCATCGTACAGTTGCTCTACGGTAGCCTCGCCGGCATTGATGTTCATGGCTTTCCTGCC